>DATIZW010000241.1:0-13569 GCA_035516875.1 Steroidobacteraceae bacterium | reverse complement strand
TGACGGTGACCGGATAGGAGTAGATGACGCCGGCGCCGATGCCGTAGCTGCCGTCGGCGGGCACCGCCATGCTCACCCAGTCGCCGGCGCGGGTTCCGTGCACCCAGGTGTGCACGTGGTCGATCGCGGCGGACGCCGCCGAGGCCGCCGAGGAGGCGCCGCGTGCCTTGATGACCGCCGCGCCGCGCTGTTGTACGAGCGGAATGAAGGTGTCGGTGATCCACTTCTCGTCCACCAGCGACTTCGCGGGCGTGCCGCTCACCAGCGCGTGCGAGAGGTCCGGGTACTGGGTCGCCGAATGATTGCCCCAGATGGTCATGCGGCGGATGTCGCTCACGGATGCGCCCGCCTTCATGGCGAGTTGGGCGACCGCGCGGTTGTGATCGAGGCGCGTCATGGCGGTGAAATTGCGCGCCTCGAGGTCGCGCGCGTTGGCTTGTGCGATGAGCGCGTTGGTGTTGGCGGGATTGCCGACCACCAGCACTTTCACCTTACGGTCGGCCACCTCGTTGAGCGCTTTACCCTGTGCGGAGAAGATCTGCGCGTTGGCGAGCAGCAGGTCCTTGCGCTCCATGCCCGGACCGCGCGGGCGCGCGCCGACGAGCAGCGCCACCTGACAATCGCGGAAGGCGATCCTCGCATCGTCGGTGGCCACCACCTTGCCGAGTCGCGGGAAGGCGCAGTCGCTGAGTTCCATCACGACCCCCTCGAGCGCGGCGAGCGCCGGCGTGATCTCGAGCAGGTGCAGGTTAACGGGCGTCTCGGGTCCTAACAGCGCACCGGAGGCGAGGCGAAAGGCGAGCGCGTAGCCGATCTGACCCGCAGCGCCGGTGATCGCAACGTTGACGGCGGCTTTCATATGCCTCGATTCGCTCCGCGAGAAGACAGCCAGGAATTCTAGCCTGTGACTCCGCGCCTCCCTAAGCGGGGGGGCGCGAACTCAAACGATAAGGCTGCGGGCGCTCTCCAAAAGCCTGTCCAGATCGTCCTGGGGGGCTCCTGGATCCCTATCCGCGGCGTCCCCTAAGGCCCCCCAAGGGGCTCGAGCCAATCCGCTGAAGTCTAACCAGGTGGTATGGCTTGACACTTAAGTAGTGTTGTAGTAGAGTACAACACCATGGAAGGCAGCCCGAACGGACCGCCGGACACAAAGAGAGCCCAGAACCACAGACCGCCAAGGAGATGACCATGAACGCTTACCTGTCAGTGCTTTACCGAGACGTTACCTGTGCCGCTGCCGCCCTCGTGATCACCCTGATCGTCGGCGCGAGCTTCGTCGAATCCACGGCCGTTGTCCCGGGCGCGCAGGCGTCCGCGAGCGCCCCAGCGACCCAGCCCGAGCAGGCCTGAGGAGCAGGCACACCAAATCGAGGAGCCACCATGAACTCGTTCATCGCAATTGCCTATCGCGACCTTACCTGCGCCGCCGCGGCACTGCTGATCACGCTGATCGTCGGCGCGAGCTTCGTCGAGTCGACCTCCGTTGCCCCGGGCACGCACGCGTCCACGAGGGCGGCCGTGGCCGGCTTCGGACAGGCCTGAGGTACCTCCCACGCCGAGAGAACCGGAAAAGACCCAAGAACACAAGGAGCTGACCATGAACACCTTCGTCGCAACCGCCTATCGTGACCTCACCTGCGGCGCGGCCGCAGCCCTCATCACGCTGATCCTCGGCATGAGCTTCGTGCAGTCGACTGCGCTGCCGCCCGGCTCGCGCCTGAGCATTGGCTCGAGCGTCGTGGCCGCCCCGGCGCACGGCTGGTTCGGCCAGCCCCAGCCGGCCGTTTTGGTAGATTAGTCGGCTAATCTTCCGATACAGGGCGCCGTGCAGACGATCATGGACCCGCAGTGGGACGACAGCCAGCCGATCTACCGGCAACTGCGGGACCGAGTGGTCGCAATGATTCTCGAAGGCGTGCTCAAGGAAGGAGACCCGCTGCCCTCGGTCCGTAGTGTCGCCGCCGACTTCCGCCTGAACCCGCTCACGGTGCTCAAGGGCTACCAGCAACTCGTCGACGAGCAACTGGTCGAGAAGCGGCGCGGCCGTGGCATGTTCGTGAGCACCGGGGCGCGCAAGGCGCTGTTGAAGGACGAGCGCCAGCGCTTCCTCGAGGAGGAGTGGCCGAAGATCTACGCCACGATCCAGCGCCTCGGACTGTCACAGGACGAATTGCAGCGCGCGAGTACCGCCGCCCCCGCGACCCCATGGCCGGCAGCCAACGCCCCCTCGGGAGGTGACAAAGATGACAGCAGTGATTGAGGCGCGCGGCCTCACCAAGAGCTACGGCGCCACGCGCGCACTCGAGGCGGTGAGCTTCAGCGTTGGCAGCGGCCGCATCGTCGGCCTCATCGGCCCGAACGGCGCCGGCAAGACGACCGCGCTCAAGGCGATACTGGGACTCACGCCCTTCGACGGCGAGCTGCGGGTCCTCGGCCTCGACCCGCGCACGCAGCGCGATGCGCTGATGCGCGAGGTGTGCTTCATGGCGGACGTCGCGGTACTGCCGCGCTGGCTACGCGTCAGCCAGGCGCTCGAGTTCTGCAGCGGCGTGCACCCGCGCTTCGACCGCAGCGTGGCCGAGGGCATTCTGCGCAAGACCGACATCCGCATGGCGAGCCGCGTGCGCGAGCTCTCCAAGGGCATGGTGACGCAGCTGCACCTGGCGCTGATCATGGCGATCGACGCGCGGCTGCTGGTGCTCGATGAGCCGACGCTCGGCCTCGATCTGCTCTACCGCCGCCGCTTCTACGACACGCTGCTCAACGACTACTTCAACAAGGCACGCACCATCGTGCTCACCACGCACCAGGTGGAGGAGGTCGAGAACCTGTTCACCGACGTGATCTTCATCAACCAGGGGCATGTGGTGCTCGAGGCCTCCGTCGAGGATCTCGGCAACCGTTACCAGCAACTGACGCTTGCCGGGGAGCAGGCTGCGCGCGCGCGTGCCCTGCGGCCGTTCTACGAACGCGAGGTATTCGGTCGCGTGGCGATGCTGTTCGAGGGACGCACGGCCGCCGAGCTCAAGCCGCTCGGCGAACTGCGCACGCCGTCGATCGCGGATCTGTTCGTCGCCAAGATGCAGGGGAGCGCCAGTACATGAACAGCACCCTCGCCGACATCGCCGACGGCACCCCGCGCAGCGCCGACCCGCCGGCCATGCCCCTCACGGTGACACTGCTCACCCTGGTCCGCCGTGAGTTCTGGGAGCACCGCTACCTGTGGATCGCACCGCTCGTCGTCGAGGGGGTGCTGATCGTGCTGGGCGCCATCGTCGGGCACGGCCACGTACATCTGCCCAACGACACGGACTTCAGCGGCCTGCAGAACCTCGAGGCACAGAAAGTCGCGGCGTTCACCATCCTGCAATGGATGCTCTCGGTACCGGCCTGCGTCGTGCTGGTGGGCGTAGTGAGCTGGTACGCGCTCGACTGCCTGTACGCCGAACGCCGCGACCGCAGCATTCTCTTCTGGAAGTCGCTGCCGGTGTCCGACGGGCTCACCGTGCTGTCCAAGGCCGTGGTGGCGCTGCTCGCCGCGCCGCTCGTGTCCTTCGTGGTGGCGCTGGTCGGCTTCCTCGTGTTTGCCGGCATACTCGCGCTGCGCATTGCCGCGGGCGGCGTCCCGTCGGTGTTCTCCTGGGACCTGCTCGAGTGGTTCCGGACCGAGCTCGTGATGCTCATCATGCTCATGGTCGCCGTGCTGTGGTACGCACCGGTAGTCGCCGCCATGATCCTGCTGTCGGTCTGGGCACGCCCCAACCCGTTCCTCTGGGCGTTCCTTGCCCCGGTCGTGGCGCCGCTTCTCGAACGCATCGCCTTCGGCACGCACTACCTGTCGGGCTTCCTCAAGTATCGCGCCTTCGGCATCTGGGGCACGCTCGCGCACGGGCCCACCCACGGGCATATCAACATCATTACCCACCACGGGCTGCACCCCGTGGGCACGCTGCTCGACGAATTCAACATCGGCGCGGCACTCACCGACATCGATCTGTGGCTCGGCGTGGCGGTGACCGCGGTCCTGCTGTACGCCGCCATCCGCATCCGCCGCTATCGCGACGACAGCTGAGCACCGCGCGGCTCGCCCGCACCGACCGCCTACCTGGCGCGATAGATCGCGCTTATCATCCCGATGCGGCTAGCCGATTGGAGTGCTCCGCCGGCGGATGTTTAAATGCCGCGTGTGGATAAGGAGGTAGCCATGTTCGACACCCGCAACGACCTGCCGGTCAACACCCGCACCGGCGTCATCGAGCTGCTGAACGCGCGTCTCGCCGATGCCATCGATCTCGGTGCACAGAGCAAATACGCCCACTGGAACGTCAAGGGCCCGAATTTCATCGCGCTGCACGAGCTGTTCGACAAAGTGGCCGAGAGCGTCGAGGAGCAGATCGACACGATCGCCGAGCGCGTCACGGCGCTCGGCGGCCGGGCGCACGGCACACTGGCCATGGTGGCGCGCGCGACCACGCTGCGTCCCTATCCCGAGGACATCGCCGAAGGGCTCGCGCACGTCGATGCGCTGTCGGCGGCGCTGGCGGACTACGGCGCGAAGCTGCGCGCGGCGATCGATAGCGCCGACAAGCTCGGCGATGCCGACAGCGCGGACCTCTTCACCGGGCTGTCCCGCGAGACCGATAAGTATCTCTGGTTCCTCGAGGCGCACCTGCACGCCAAGCGCTGAGGAGTCCCGCCGCCACTCGCATGGCCGTCGAGGCTCGCCGCACCGCCGAAGGGCTGCAGCTGGATCTGACCGGCGAGTGGGACGTGTGGCAGTTCGCGCAGCTGGCGGCGCAGCTGGCCGCGGTCGACCTCACGGCGACGCGCCAGGTGCTGATCGACGCGCAGCATCTGAGCACGCTCGATCTGTCGGGCGCCTGGGCGCTGCGGCAGTTCGTCGAGCGCGCCCGTGCGGCGGGCGTCAGCGTGTCGTACCGGGGCGCGCCGCCCGATCAGCTGCGGCTGCTGGACCAGACCCTCAAGGAGAGCGCCGCCGCGCCCCCTGAGGCGCTCGACGGTGCCCCCCCCACGGCGCCCGCGGTCGCGCTCACCACGATCGGCCGCTATGCGGTCGGCGCGGGGTGGAACCTGGTCGATGGGCTGGCGTTCTTCGGCCACGTGTGCAGCACCTTCGTCACGAGCCTCGCGAGCCTCAAGCGGCTGCGGCCGATCTCGATCGCCCGACACGTGTACGAAACCGGCATCACGGCAATGCCGATCACCGCGCTCATTGCCTTCCTCATCAGTGTCATCATCGCCTACATGAGCGCGCAGCAGCTGCGCGGCCTGGGCGTGGACATCTACGTCGTCGACCTGGTCACCATCGGCGTGCTGCGCGAGCTCGGGGTGCTGCTCACCTCGGTGATCGTCGCCGGTCGCTCGGGAAGCGCCTTTGCCGCCGAGCTCGGCTCGATGAAGCTCAACGAGGAGGTCGATGCGCTGGTCGCCACCGGCGTCAACCCTTTCGAGGTGCTGGTGGTCCCGCGGGTGATCGGCCTCACCATCGCCCTGCCACTGCTCACCATCATCGCCGACCTCATCGGGCTCACCGGCGGTGCGGTGCTGTGCCGCTTCCTGCTCGACATGCCGCTCACGCAGTACGTCAACCGCGTGACGGTGGCGATCTCGCCCACCACCTTCTGGGTGGGCCTCATCAAGGCGCCGGTGTTCGCGCTGCTCATCGCCGTCGCCGGCTGCTACCGCGGCATGCAGGTGCGCGGCTCGGCGCGCGAGCTCGGGCGGCTGGTCACCGTCGCCGTGGTGCAGGCGATCTTCTTCGTCATCCTCGCGGATGCGCTGTTCGCGGTGCTGTTCATGAAGATGGACATCTGACGATGGAGCCGGTGCTGGAGGTGCGCGGCCTGGTCAACCGCTTCGGCGAGCAGCTGGTGCACGACGGCCTCGACATGCAGGTCGAGAAGGACGAGGTGTTCGGCATCGTCGGCGGGTCGGGCTCGGGCAAGTCGGTGCTGTTGCGCACGATCCTCGGTCTGCAGCGACCGCAGGCGGGCACGGTGCGCATCTACGGCCGCGACATCACCCGCATGAGCGAGGCGCAGCTGCGCGCCACCAAGGAGCGCTACGGCGTGGCCTTCCAGGAGGGCGCGCTCTACAGCGGGCTCACGGTGCTCGAGAACGTGCAGCTGCCGATGATCGAGCATCTCGAGCTGCGCGCCGCTGCGCTCGATGAGCTGGCGCTGCTCAAGATCCGCCTGGTCGGTTTGCCGGCGGACGCCGCGAGCAAGTACCCGGCGCAGCTTTCCGGTGGCATGGTGAAGCGCGCCGCCATTGCCCGTGCCCTGGCCCTCGACCCGGCGCTGTTGTTTCTCGACGAGCCCACCTCGGGGCTCGACCCGGTGAGCGCCGCGGCGTTCGATGATCTGGTGCTCTTCCTGCAGAAGCAGCTCAAGCTGACCATCGTCATGATCACTCACGATCTGGACAGCATCTTCCGTACCTGCAATCGTGTCGGGGTGATCGTGGACCGGCACATGGTATCGGACACCCTGGCACGCATCGTCGACTATCCCGACCCGTGGATCCAGGCCTACTTCCACGGTGAGCGCGCGCGGGAGCGGCTGGGGGGGAGCGCCACCCATGGAACGTGAGGCGAATTACGCCGCGGTCGGTGCATTCGTGCTCATCGTCGCCCTGCTCGGCGTGCTGTTCGTCTACTGGTACTCCGACACGCGCGAGCACCGCGACTACAACCGTTACGAGATCTATTTCGGCGGCAGCGTCAGCGGGCTCGACAAGGGCGCAGCGGTGCGCTACCTGGGTGTCGGCGTCGGCCGCGTGGTCGACATGCGCATCGATCCGCGCGACTCGAGCCGCGTGGAGGTGATCGTCGACATCGATGCGCGCACCCCGATCTCCCCGCACACCTTCGCCGAGCTGCAGCTACAGGGCGTCACGGGACTGCTGTACATCGATCTCGGCGAGGACCTGACCAACCGGCGCAGCGCCCCGGCCGTTCAGGGGCTGAAGTACCCGGTGATCCGCTCGGCACCGTCGCGCTTCGACGTGTTCCTCGCGAGCCTCCCGGAGGTGCTGGCGCAGGCGAACGACGTGGTGCACCGGGCGAACCGCCTGCTGAGCGACGAGAACATCCAGGCGGTGTCGACCGCGCTCGGCAACTTCCACCGCGCCAGCACCAGCCTGCCGCAGACGCTGCAGGACTTTCGTGCACTGATCGCCGACCTGCGCGGCGTGAGCGTCGAGCTCGGCAGCTCCGCGCGCAGCGCCCACCGCATACTCGATTCGGTTGAGCCCGATGTGCATGCTACAGCGCAGCGCCTGCACACCATTGCCGATCACCTGGACGACGCCAGCGGTCAGCTCGACCGGATTCTCACCGAGAATCGCCAGGACCTGCGCTCGTTCACGCGCGACGGGCTGCCCGAGATCGAGCGCTTCGTGCGCGAGGGTCGGGCGGCGGCCGAAGATATCAGCGCGCTCGCCAACAGCCTGCGGGAGAATCCCGCCCAGCTGCTCTACCAGCCACCCGAGCGCGGCGTGGAGATCCCGCGGTGAGTCGGCCGCCGTCAGCGGCCGCGCCCGCTGCCGTGCCGCTGTTGCTGCTGCTCGGCGGCTGCAGCGGGCTGTTCCACAGCAACACCAAACCCGAGCAGATCTACTACCTGCGCGCCCCGGGTGCGGCCGGCGGCAACAGCGCGGCGGCCGGCGACACCGCGAGCACGACGGGCGGCAACCGCGCGGCGGCCGGCGACACCGCGGGCGCTACGGGCAGCGGGGCCGTCAAGGCATCGCTGCGCGTCGGGCGCCCGGTCGCCGCTCCGGGTCTCGATTCACCGCACATCATGCTGGTGCAGGCTGACCATCGCATGAACTTCTACACCGGCAGCCGCTGGCCGGCGGCGGCGCCGGACGTGCTCGAGTCGCTGACGGTAGAGACGTTACGCGCCTCGGGTGAGTGGAGCTCGGTGGAAGACTCCGCCAGCCCTTTCCCGTCCGACTACCTGCTGCAGGTCCGGGTGCGCCGTTTCGAAGCCGACTACGGCGCCGGCAGCGGTGCGCCGGTGGTGCAGGTGCGGCTCGACTGCATCCTCGGCCGCCGCCAGGGGCGCGAGGTGCTCTCGACGTTCAGCGCCTCGGGCAGCGCTGCCGCCGCGGCCAACCGCCTGAGCGACGTCGTGGCCGCCTTCGAGCAGGCGACCGGTGGTGCGCTCGAGAGCCTCGCGCAGCAGGCGTTGCAGGCGGTGCGCAGCGACGCGCAGCGCGCGGCTCAGAACGGCGCGAGTCCGCTGCCCTCGAGTACCCGGTAGAGCCAGTAATCCGACTGCGCGGCGTTGGCGTACGCGGCGAAGTCCGCGGTGTATTCGATGCCGAGTGCCGCGCGGTTCGCCCACAGCGTGTCGAAGTACTCGAGCACCTGCTGCGCGAGCGGCGCGCTGCGCGCGAGCTCGATGGCGACATTCGCCTCGAGGTTGTAGTCATCGAGGCTGCGGCGGGTGAGCTGCGCCGAACCGAGCGTCACCCACACGCGTTGCGGGCCGTGAGTCACCACCAGTGCCCCGTGAAAGCGCTCCCCGTGAGTGCGGTACCAGCGCACGCGGATCGCGCCGTCGCTGCGCGATACGAGCTCGCTCGCGACCGGCTGGTTCGGCAGCCCGGTGGTGCCGCCGGTGCTCGCCCCCTCGTTCGGGTCGAGGATCAGCCGCACGTCGGCGCCGCGCCGCGCCGCCGCCAGCAGCGATTCGACCACGCCGCGGTCGGCCAGCTGAAACACCGCCACATCGATGGCCTCTCCCGCCTCGGTCGCATCGAGGTGGGCGAGAAGCTGTGCGCGGGTTGCACCCTCGGTGAGCACCTGTATGCGCGCCGCCCGCTCACCCCCCGGCCGGGGATCCTCCGCGGCGGTGCTGCCGCGCGGCGCGGACGGGCCGCGCGGCGCACCCGCTGCTCCGGACGCGTCCGGCCCACTGCAGTCCCGACTCGCCCCCGGCGGTGCCGTCAACCCCGCGCCGCTGCCGCGCCAGCCGGAGAAACGCGCCACCGCCAGCTCGCTCTCGAGCAGCGCCGGCAGCGCCCCGCCGCCGACGCGCGCGGCCACGTTCGACCAGGCGCTCTGGCTGTCCTCGGGATTGGCCGAGCCGACGACCGCGGCGATGCCACCGCGGCCGTCGTCGGCGATGATGAGCTTGCGGTCATTGCTCTTGAAGTTGAGACGTCGCGTCGCGACGCCGAACGGACCGGAGGGGACATCCCACCAGCGCAGTCCGAGCCGCCACAGACTCGAGTACGCCGGGTTCGAGTCGCGCAGCCGATCCACGTTGGTCGTCACGACCTCGACGCCGGCCGCGCGCAGCAGCTGCAGCTCGGGCGAGCGCAGCACGCCATAGCGCTCCGTGGCGGGATCGGTGATGAAGAGTACCGCCGGTGCGCCCGGCTCGCGGCGGCGCGCGAGCAGCGCATCGGTGAGCTCGCCCGCGAGGCGCCGCTCGGGCGGCGAGGCGGGGGTGCCGGCACCGAAGGCGGCGTAGTCGAGCACGATGAAACGGCGCGCGTCGTGCACCAGCGCGAGCACCGCGTCGAAGATCCCGTGACTCACGGCCGGGCGTCCCCAGGCATCCGCGGTGGTGACGTCGGCGATGAATTCGACCGCTTCCAGCGGCACGCTGCAGCGCGGCGAGGCCACGTGCATGCCGGGCGGCAGCGGCTTCACGGCCTGCGTCACGGCAATGGCGATCGCGGCGCCGCCCAGGCAGAGGATCGCCACGCGCCGCCAGCGCACTCTCATGCGGGGTGCAAGCGGATCTCAGGCCGAGCGGGAGGCGGCCTCGTCGGCGTCGCGCAGCAGATGCGCAAAGGGGGCACCGCCGGCGGCCTGCTGCGCGAGCAGCGCCAGCAGCTCATCCGCGCTGCACGGCTCGCCGAACAGCCGTCCCTGCGCGTAGTGACAGGAGTTGGTGCGCAGGAACTGCAGCTGCCGGCGCGACTCCACCCCCTCGGCGATCACTTCCATGCCGAGACTGCGCCCCATCTCGATGATGGTGCGCACGATGGTGGCATCGCCGGCATCCTCGGTCGCATCGCGCACGAATGACTGGTCGATCTTCAGCGTGCCGATCGGGAACTGCTGCAACGCCGACAGCGAGGAGTAGCCGGTGCCGAAATCGTCGATCGACAGGTGCAGGCCCATCGCATAGAGCTCATCGAGGAGGCGCACCGTGCGCTGCGGATCAGCCATCAGCGTGGTCTCGGTGATCTCCAGCTCGAAGGCAGTCGGCGACACGTGGTGGCGGCGGAACACCGAGCGGCAGCGCAGGATGAAGCTCGCCTGGCGCAGCTGCTTGAGCGAGAGGTTGAGGGAGATGCGTCCCGGATCGCCACCGTGCTGCTGCATGTGGCGGTAGTCGAGGCACACGCGGTTGAGCACCCACTCGCCGATGTCGAGGATCAGGTTGGTCTCCTCGGCGAGCGGAATGAACTGCGAGGGCGGTATGTCGCCGTGTCCGGGCAGGCGCCAGCGCAGCAGCGCCTCGGCACCGATGATCCGCCCGGTGCGCAGGTCGACCTTCGGCTGATAGCGGATCTCGAGCTCATCACGCTCCAGTGCGCGCCGCAGCTTGCTCTTGAGCATCAGCCGCTCGACCGCGGCGGCGTTCATCTCCGGGGAATAGAAGGCGAAAGTGTTGCCGCCGTTCTGCTTCGAGTAGTACATCGCCGCGTCGGCGTTGCGGATCAGGTCGATGACGTTCTCCGCATCGCGCGGACAGAAGGCGATGCCGATGCTCGCGGTGAGGAATACCTCGTGCTGGTTGAGCTGGAACGGGCGGCTCACTTCGGTGAGGAGCGCGCGCGCCAGCTGCGCGATCGGCCCGCGGTTGTCGGCGTCGGCCGGCAGACCGTCGACGAACAGCGCGAACTCATCCCCGGCCAGGCGCCCGACCACGGTCTCCTTCGGCACGGCGCGCGTGAGGCGCTCGGCGAGCACCTCGAGCACCCGATCGCCCGCACCGTGGCCGAAGGTGTCGTTGACCTCCTTGAAGCGATCCATGTCGAGGTACAGCACCGCCACGACCTGCCCCGAGCGCAGCGCGCGGGCGATGGTCTGCTGCAGCACGTGATGGAACTGCATGCGGTTGGGGATCTTGGTGAGCGCGTCGTAGCGGGCGAGATAGCGGATACGGCGCTCGGCGCGCTTGCGGTCGGTGATGTTGCGTGCGACGAAGATGTTGCCCTGGAACTGCGGATCGTCGCTGTCGATGCGCGAACCGGTGAACGAGACCGGGATGGTCTGTCCGGAGCGCGTGCGTACCACCGTCTCGCGCGTCTCCTGCGCGGCCTGCAGCAGGTCGAAGCCGACCCGCTCGCGCTCCTCGAGCACCGCGAGGATGCCGCGGTTGAGCAACTCCTCCTCGCTGTAGCCGAGGAGCTTGCAGGCCGCGGAGTTCGCCACCTTGATGATGCCGTCGGGGGAGGTGACGAACACCGCATCGGTCATGCTGTTGAGGACGCTGTGCAGGTAGCTCTTGTTGATGGTCGAGTGGCGCAGCCGCGCGCGCATGCGCTCGAGCGCCTGTTGCAGGTCGCCGAGCGAGTCCTGGCGGCGCACTTCGACGGGGCGCGTGTAGTCGCCCTGCCCGATGCGCTCGGCGCTGCGGATCAGGGAATCGACCGGGCGCTGCAGGTGAGCGACCGCGCGCCACACGAGCGCCGCGGCGAGCAGCGCGCCCGCCGCACCGAGGGCGAGGGCGAGCCACCAGCTGAAGCGCGTGCGCTCCGCGCTCGCCGCCTCGAGCCGCCGGGCGAGGCCGACTTGCGGCACCGGGGCGGCCTGCTCGAGCACTACGCTGAGCGTCGCGAGGGTCTCGGGCGTGACGGCGCCGGGGACGCTCTCGACCAAGGTGCGCACCGGCGCTGCTGCCTGGCTGGTCAGAGTGCCGGGGACAGCGGCACCGCGGCGGTGCCAGTCGAAGAGAGTCTGCCCGGAGCGCGAGGTGACCGAGATCGCCGCCACCGTCGGATCTTCCATGAAGGGCTGCAGCCGCCGTGCCAGCCCGTCAGGGTTGGCGAAGCGGACCGAGCCGGCGATCGAGTCAGCCGCGTGGGCGGCGATGCTGCGGGCGCGTCCCTGCAGCTCCGGGTCGACGCGCTCGCGGGCGGCGTGCTCGGCCAGGGCACTCAGGGAGCGGGTATCGGCCGCGTGACGCACCAGCAGGAGCACCGCGACCGCCACGGCCGCCAGCAGCACGACCATGAAGGTCGCTCCTGCGTATTTGAACTTGAAGCTGCCGGTAGTCACGTAGGCGCACGATCGCGGGAGAGCGCTCTCCCCCCCCGCAAAGCGCGTGATCCCCTTCTTATAGGGGTTGATATTAACCGCCGCTCGGGACGGAAGGCTACCGGCGCGCCGAAGGGCGGCCGCTGTGCGGGGACGGGGAGGGGTGGAGCGGCCCGGGCGTGGCCTCAGTTGCCCGACCAGAGCCTCTTAATATGTCCAAGCATCAGGCCGCGCATGGTGGCCATGGGGTCGGCGACGGCGGCAAAGATCGGCGGCCGGCGCCGCAGCAGCTGCCAGCTCTCGCTGCGCAGCACCTGGCGCAGGTACTCGACGTTGCGCTCGATGGCCTCGATGTAAGGATTGCGGCCGTCGTAGAGGATCTCCAGGTGGCGATACGCGCCGTCGAAGTCGCCATCGAGCCGCTTGGAGCGCACTTCGTTCACGAACTCCGGCGTCTGCCGCAGCAGGTCGAGGCCCGAGGCGTACTTCACCTGCGGGCTGCCGTCGCTGCAGGGCAGCGCGACGCCGCCGAGCACGAACTCGGCGTACAAGCGGTCGCGGCACTTCTCGAGATAACAGCGGTCGGCCATCTGCGCGATCATGTCGGCCGTGCCGAGCAGATGCCCGACGGTGACGTCGCGCGGGTCGGCGAGCTTCGCCTCGATGCGCTCGAAGGGTATCTCGTAGCCGGTGAAGTGAATGATCTCGGTGGCGATCGGCACCCAGGCGGCGAACCCGAGAACCGGCAGATACTCCTCGAGGAAGCGCGCGCCGCGCGAGACATGGGTGCGCGTGAATTCGGCGCCGTTGCGCGAGCCGGCATCGTCGGCGCGACGCAGGTAGCCGACGTCGTGGAACAGACCCGTGATGAGTCCGACCACGGCGCGCGCGCCGCCGAGTCGTGCGCCCTCCGGCTGCTGCCGCTCGTAGCCAACGATGAGCCGCGCCAGGGCGAGAGTTATGTCGAGCGTGTGCTGGCGGTCGTGATAGACCGTGTCGACACCGTGGAAGCCGGCGACCTCCCCGGCGAATAGCCGCTCGAAATGCGCGAAGGCGCGTGCGAGCGGATCGAGCGACATGCCCGGCCAGGTCGGACGGTACAGTGCCTCGACCGCAGCGAGCACCGCGCGCGGTGAGCTCACCTGCACGCTGTTGGTCACATCAAAATCGCTGCGCCGCTCGTTGGTCATTCTTGCTGGAACTTCGGCCTGGCTCGCGGGCCCTCCCTCGCAGGCCCAGCCATGAACTTAACAATTAGTGTAGACACGATGGCGTCTTTTGCGCCACGACGCGGCGCACATTTTGCCCCGCCACGGCTC
>DATIZW010000240.1:0-15497 GCA_035516875.1 Steroidobacteraceae bacterium | reverse complement strand
ACCCCCCGGACCCGCGAGCCGTGCACGATCAGGTCCGCCACCTCCTGCTGAAAGAGCGCGAGGTTCGGCTCGCTCTCGAGGTGCGCGCGGATCGCCTGCCGGTAGAGCTGCCGGTCCGCCTGGGCCCGCGTCGCCCGCACCGCCGGGCCCTTGCTGGCGTTCAGCGTGCGAAACTGGATGCCCGCCGCATCCGCGGCGCGTGCCATGGCGCCGCCGAGCGCATCGATCTCGCGCACCAGATGCCCCTTGCCGATGCCGCCGATCGCGGGGTTGCAGCTCATCTGCCCACAGCTCTCGATGCTCTGCGTGAGGAGCAGCGTGCGGGCGCCCATGCGTGCGGCGGCGAGCGCGGCCTCCGTGCCCGCATGGCCGCCGCCGACGACGATCACGTCGAGAGATGGCGTGGTGCGCTTGTGGCTCATCTTTTGGCTGCTCTCACGGCGCGCGAATCCGCGGCCTGGGACCGAACGGTGCGCGCGGGACGCGTATTGTAGGGCGACAAACCCCGCGAACAAGCCCGCCGACTTGTCTTATCCTCTCCCGCCCATGCCTCAAGACCCGCGGTCCGCACCCCGCGCATGCGCCACGCCGCCGGCGCCTTAGCGGCGGCTCTCCTGGTCGCTGTCGCTGCCGCCGCTCGCGCCGTGGCCGCCGCGGCGACCCCGCTGACACTCACACCGTGCGAGCTCGAGCACCCGCTGCGCCTCGCGACGGTGGCGGCCGACTGCGGAGTGCTCCTCGTGCCGGAGAACCCCGGCGAGCCTGCCGGCCGTTCGATCGCGCTGCGCGTGGCGCGCGTCCCGGCCATCAGCCGCCGCAAGCGTCCCGATCCGCTGTTCGTGCTCGCCGGGGGCCCCGGGCAGGCCGCGGGCGACTTCTACGCCACGGTGTCCGGCGCCTTCGCCCGCATCCACCGCGATTACGACATCGTGCTCGTCGACCAGCGCGGTACGGGACACTCGAACCGCCTCGACTGCGCGCAGGACGAAGACCTGCTCAACCGTGCGAGCGATGCGCAGATCGCGGCGAGCACCCGCGCCTGCCTGGCGGCGCTCGCGAGCCACACCGCTGTCGCCTGGTACACGACCAGTCTCGCCGTCCAGGACCTCGAGCGCGTGCGCGCTGCGCTCGGCTACGAGCGCATCAATCTCTACGGCTCCTCCTATGGCACGCGCGTCGCGCAGCATTACCTGCGGCGCTTTCCGGCGCGCACCCGCACCCTGATACTCGACGGCGTGATACCCCCCGAGCGGGCGCTCGGTGATCGCCTGGCGCTCGACGCCGAGCGCGCGCTCGAGGACGTGCTCTCGCGCTGCGCACGCGAGAGCGCGTGCCGTGCGCGCTTTGCCGACCCGCTCGGTGACTACCGCGAGGTGCGCGCCACACTCGCCCGCAGCGCCGTGCCGGTGAGTGTTCCGGACCCCTCGACCGGCGCGCCCACGCCCTTCGAGTTCGGCGCCGAGCACCTCGCGACCGTGCTGCGGCTCGTGAGCTACACGAGCGACTACGCCGCGCTCCTGCCGCTCATGCTGCACGGCGCTGCGCAGTACACCGATTACGCGCCGCTCGCCGCGCAGTTTCTGCAGGTCGAGCGCGCCTACGGCACAGCGCTCGCCATCGGCATGCACAACAGCGTGGTGTGCGCCGAGGACGTGCCGTTTTTCGACCCGAAGGCCATCGACCGCGCCGCGCTCGCCGCGACCTATCTCGGCACCCGCGAGCTCGATGGGCTCGCGATCGTCTGCAAGCTCTGGCCGCACGGCCCGGTGGATGCGGATCTGCACGCGCCGCTCGCGAGCGACGTTCCGGCGTTGCTGCTCTCGGGGAGCGACGACCCGGTGACGCCGCCCGAGTACGCACAGGAGGCGGCGCGCGGCCTGACGCACAGCCTGTCGATCGTGCTCGCGGGGTTCGGCCACGGCCAGCTCACCGCGCCGTGCATGGACCGCGTGATGGCGCAGTTCCTCGCACGTGGCACCGCGACCGGGCTCGACATCAGCTGCACGCAGGCGGCGCGCCCGCTGCCTTTCTTCACCACGGTGAACGGACCCCCGCCGTGATCGAGGCGCAGCAGCTCTCGAAGCGCTTCGGTGCGCTGACGGCGGTGCATGAGGTCACGCTGCGGGCCGCGGACGGGCGCATCACCGGGCTCCTGGGTCCCAATGGCGCCGGCAAGTCCACCACGCTGCGGATGCTCTACACCGTGCTGAGGCCCGATGCGGGCGATGCCCTCATCGACGGGGTGAGCGCGGTGCGCGCGCCGGAGAGCGCCCGCGCGCGGCTCGGTGTGCTCGCCCACGGCGCGGGGATCTATCCCAACCTCACCGCGCGCGAGAACATCCTCTACTTCGGTGCCCTGCAGGGACTCTCGCGGGCCGCGGCACGGGCGCGCACCGCCGAGCTCGTGACGCTCCTCGAGATGGAGGCATTCGCCGACCGCCGCGCGCGCGGCTTCTCCCAGGGCGAGCGCGTCAAGACGGCGCTGGCGCGGGCGCTGGTACACCGCCCGCGCAACGTGGTGCTCGACGAGCCGACCAACGGCCTCGACGTCATGGCGGTGCGGGCGCTGCGCCGCGTGCTGCTCGAGCTGCGCGCTGCCGGGCATTGCGTGCTGTTCTCGAGCCACGTCATGCAGGAGGTGAGCGCCGTGTGCGACGAGGTGGCGGTGATCGCCGCGGGCCGGCTGCTCGCGAGCGGCACCCCCGAGGAGATCCGCGCACGTACCGGCGCGGGGAGTCTCGAGGAGGCTTTCGTGCGGCTCATCGGCGGCGCCGGCATCACCTAGAGAATGCGCGCCGTCCTCACCGTGTTCGCCAAGGAGTTTCGCGAGAACCTGCGCGAGCGGCGCACGCTGTTCTCGGCGCTGATCCTGGGGCCGTTGCTCGGGCCGCTGCTGTTCGCCGGTATGCTGTCGCTGCGCATCGAGCGTGGCGCCGACGAGGGCGAGCGGCCGCTCGAGCTCGCGGTCGCGCACGGTGAGCGCGCGCCGAACCTCATCGACTACCTGCGCCAGTACGATGTGCGCGTCACGCCGGTCGACTACGACGACGCCATGGCCCGCGCGGCGGTGCAACGCGCGCTGCACCCGCAGGTGCTCATCGTGGGGGCGGACTTCGGCACGCGCCTCGCCGGCGGCATGCCGGCGCCGCTCACGCTGTACGCCGACGCCTCGGACGTGGTCGGCGCCGGCGAGCGCGCCCGTGCCCGTGCGCTCATCAGCCAGTACGCCTCGCTCCTCGCGCGGCTGCGCGTCGCCGTGCGCGGCATCGATCCGCTGGTGCTGTCGCCGATCGCGCTGCAGGACGTCGACGTCTCCACCCCGGCGACGCGCTCGGTGCTGCTGCTCGGCGCGCTCACCTACCTGGTGCTGCTCACCATGCTGATGGGTGGCATGTATCTCGCTATCGACGCCACCGCCGGGGAGCGCGAGCGTGGCTCGCTCGAGCCGCTGCTCACCGTGCCGGTGCGCCGCGAGCAGCTGATCTACGGCAAGATCCTTGCGACCTGCGCCTACATGGCGCTGTCGCTCGTGCTCACCGTGACGGCGTTCGCCATCGTGCTGCACTTCACCGGGCTCGAGCGCTTTGGCATGAGCGTGAACTTCGGCCCCGCGGTGGCGGCGCGCGTAGTCCTCTTCTGCCTGCCGCTGGTACCGCTCGGCGCGGCGCTCATGACCATCGTCGCCGCCTACACCCGCACTTACCGCGAGGCGCAGACCTGGCTCGCACTGGTGCTGCTCGTGCCCACCCTGCCGCTGGTGTTTGCCGGCGTCATGGAGCTGCGCGCGCAGCTGCCGCTCATGGCGGTGCCTTCCCTCAGTCAGCATTTCCTCGTCACCAGCCTGCTGCGCGATGAGCCGCTGCCGTGGACTTATCTCGCCACCTCCGTGGCGGTGACCCTGGCGCTCGCGGCACTCCTCATCGCCGCGGCCGGACGGCTCTACCGCCGCGAGGCGCTGCTCGGCTGAGCGGGGCGCGCAGCCGCGGAGCACCCCGGGACGATGAGCGCGTGCAGCGCCGCGACGTGCGCATCGGCAAAGGCGCGGGCCTCGACCTCGAAGCGATTGTTCCAGTAGCCGCGCTTGAGGCACTCGAGCAGGTAGCGCGTCACCGTGAGCGTGCCCGGCTGCCACTGGTGTATGACGTGGCAGTACTCGTGCAGCATCAGCCAGGGATTGGCGAAGAACTCCGCGGCGCTGCCGCGCAGGTAGATGCGGCGCACGCGCGTGGTGGCGAGGGCCGGTCCGTGCAGCCGCACGTACCAGGAGTGCTCGATCACCCGCACGTGGCCGATGTCCGCCCCGAGCAGCTGCTCCAGGGCACGCCTTAGGTGATCCGGGACCGGCGCTTCGCGGCCGCTCAGCATCGCGCCGCTCACGCGCGCGTGTGCACCCACCCCATGCTCGGCCGGAAGCGCAGCGTGCGCGCCGGGCCCGCGGCCACGTCCTCGGGCAGCAGCTGCACGCCGGCGTCGGCGAGGTAATGCTTCACGAGCGCCACCACGGTCTCACACGCCGGCCGCGCCTGGGGGGCTTCCGCGAGGTGGACCACGATGCGCGCCTGCAGGTGCCGCGCGCTCGGCGCCGCCGCCCGCAGCGACTCGAGGCAGCGATCGAGCAACAGCAGCTCCGTGGCGAGCGTGGTGTCGGTGACGTCGACGGGCCGGGGGCTGCGCACGATGCAACGCAGGTGCAGCAATGCGCCGGCTTCCTCCGCGGCGTCGTACACGCATACCGCGATCGCCGACTGCAGCTCCGTGATCAGCAGCGCCTCTCCGGCGGTGACCTCGAAGCGATCCGGCGCCACGTGGATTTCCCGGCTCTCCATGCATGGCTGTATACCTTCAGGCCGCCGGGGTCGCGCGGCCTCCTGTGCAAACTATGAACTGCCGCACGCGGCGTGCGTAGAATATGCGATCAGCGTTCCTCGCCACTCGAAATATGCAAGCACTCCTCCGCACCGTTATCGCCTGCGCGCTGATCGCGCCGGCGGTCGCCGAGCAGCCGGTGTCGTCGATTCGCGTCACCGGTGATGCCAAGGTCACCGCCAAGCCGGATCGCGTGCAGATCGACATCGGCGCGACGACGCGCGCGGCGACCTCGCAGGAGGCGGCGACGGCGAACGCCCGCCTGGTGGATGCGGTGCTCGCCGCGGTGCGCAAGGTGGCGCCGGCGGGGGTGTTGCGCACCATCAGCTACTCGCTCAACCCCAACTACCAGTACCACCCGAACGCGGGCGAGCCGACCATCGAGGGCTACACCGCCGCCAACGTGGTGCAGGTGACGCTCGATGACCTGGCGAAGATCGGGCCGGTCATCGATGCCGCGGCGAAGGCCGGCGCCAATCACGTGCAGGGGATCCAGTTCACGCTCCGCGACCAGGACGCGGTGCGTGCCGAGGCCCTGCGCCAGGCGGCTGGCAAGGCGCGCGCGGAAGCCGATGTGCTCGCCGGGGCGCTGGGACTGAAGGTCGTGCGGGTGCTGAGCGTCGAGGAATCGAGCCCGCGGGTTGTCCCGGTGCGGGTTTTCGCCGGAACGACGCGCACCGCCGCGGCCACGGTGACGCCCACGCCGGTCGAGGCCGGCACCCTGGACGTCGCCGCCGAAGTCACGCTCACCGTGGAAGTGAGCCCGACGGCACGCTAGGCTCTCACGTCGAGGGATGACCCATGACCATTGTCCGTCAGCTGCTCGAGCACAAGGGTCGGGCGATCTTCTGGGTCGAGCCCGAGACCCCGGTGCTCGAGGCGATCCGCGCCATGGCCGCGCACCACGTGGGTGCGCTGCTGGTGATGCAGGGAGAGGCGCTGCGCGGCATCGTCTCGGAGCGCGATTACGCCCGCAAGGTGATTCTGCTCGGCCGCTCCTCGGCCGACACGCCGGTGCGCGACATCATGAGCAGCCCCGTGATCACGGTGTCGCCGGACACCAGCGTGCAGACCTGCATGCAGCTGATGACCGACAAGAGGGTGCGGCACCTGCCGGTCGTGGATGCGGCGCGCGTCGTCGGCATGGTGTCGATCGGCGACCTGGTGAAGGCGGTGATCGCCGAGCAGCAGCAGCAGATCGAGCAGCTCGAGCAGTACATCCACAGCTGAACGCCTCTACGGCAGGACGCCCATGCTCCGACGCAGGACGCCGCTGCTTCGAACCCCCGCCGTCTGTGGCGCGCTCGTCCTTTGCGGCTGCGCTGCGCTGCCGCCGGGACGCGAGACGGCGCCGACGCACGCCCTCACGCAGCCTCCCAATCCCGCGCTGCTGCAGCCGTTCGCCGCGGCCGCGCAGGCGCATCCCGGTGAATCGGGGTTCCGCCTGTTCTCCGTCGGCGTCGACGGGCTGCTGCTGCGGCTCGAGCTGATCGCCACCGCGCGCAGCTCCCTCGACCTGCAGTACTACATCTTCCACGGCGATGAGTCCGGGCGGCTCGTCACCGATGCGCTCTCACGGGCAGCCGCACGCGGGGTGCGCGTGCGCATCCTGATCGACGATGCCGACAGCGCAACGGGTGACGAGCAGCTCTACGGCCTCGCGGCGCAGTCGAACGTCGCCATCCGCGTCTTCAACCCCTGGCACTACCGCGGACACAACGGCTTCCTGCGGGGCACGGAATACCTGTTCAACCACGGCCGTCTCGACTATCGCATGCACAACAAGCTGTTCATCGTCGACGGCGCGCTCGCGCTCGCCGGCGGGCGCAACATCGGCGACCAGTATTTCCAGGTCGATCCCGAGTCGCAGTTTGCCGATGACGACGTGCTGGTGAGCGGACCTGCGGTGCCGCAGCTCGCCGCGACCTTCGAGGAGTTCTGGGAGAGCGACGCTGCCGTTGCCGCGCAGTCGCTGCTCTCGCCGCAGCGCATCGCTGCGGCCGGGCAGTCGCTCGAGCGGCGCATCACCACGCCCGAGAAGGCGGCGCAGGCCGGCTTCGACTACCAGGGGCGCCTCGCGGCCGGCGAGCCCCTCGCCGGGGTGCTCGCGGGGCAGTCGCCGCTCGCCTGGGCGCACGCTGAGGTGGCCTGTGACAGTCCTGACAAGCGCAAGCACGTCGAGAGCGGTGCGCGCGTCGGCGGGCTGCTGTTCCCGCCGGTCGAGGACGCAATACGCGCCACGCACAGCGAGCTCACCATGGTGATGCCGTATCTGATACCGACTCCGGGCGAGCTCAAGCTGCTCGAGGACGAGCGCGCGCAGCAGCGCCGGGTGCGTATCCTCACCACCTCGCTCGAGAGTGAGAACGACCCGTTCGCCCAGTCCGGCTACACACACTACCGCGTGACGCTGCTCGAGGCCGGCGTCGAGCTCTACGAGATGCGCGCGCGCCCCGGCAACCGGCGCGGCAGCGGCGAGTCGACGCGGCTCACGCACTCGGGCAACTACAGCCTGCACGCGAAGCTCATGGTATTCGATCGCAGCGGCCTGTTCGTCGGCTCCATGAACTACGACCAGCGCTCGCGCCGTCTCAACACCGAGAACGGGCTGATCATCCACAGCGCTGAGCTCGCCACTGAAACGGCGCGACGCTTTGCCGCCATGAGCGATCCGCAGAACGCCTATCGTGTGACGCTCGAGCGTGCTGCCCCCGACGACCCGCCGCAGCTGCGCTGGACGACGCTCGAAGCGGGCCACGTGCTCACTCTCGACAGCGAGCCGGCACGCAGCGAGTGGCAGAAGCTCGAAGTGCATTTCCTCGCGCTGCTGCCGCTCGATCGCGAGCTGTGAGGCGCGACCGGCAGCGCCGCCGGCTCGCACCGACACGCGCTGTGGGCGCGGGCCGGCTTCGACCCCGGCGGGCGCATGGTGTAGTCACGCCCTGGGTAGCAGTCCGAAGGAGGAATACAGCATGAAGCTCACACTCGCGACCGCGGTTCTGGTGACCGCGGGAATGCTCGCCGGCGCGGCCGTTTATGCGCAGGACGCCGACGTCGATCGCTCGCACCCCAAGGCGTTCGTCAAGGACTCGGTCGTCACCACGAAGATCAAGTCCAAACTGGCCGCTGACCACATCGCGAGCCTCGGCAAGATCCATGTCGACACGGACGCCGACGGCGTCGTGTGGCTGAGCGGCTCCGCGCGCAGCCAGGCGGCGGCCGATCGCGCCGGCGACATCGCCCGTGACACCGACGGTGTACGCGGCGTGAAGAACCACATCAAGGTCGAGCCGGAATAGGCGAAGTAAGCGCGCAGACCGCCGGGACCCCTGTGTCCCGGCGGTTTTTGCGCCTGCGCCCAGCAGCGCCGACCCTCACTTGCGCCAGTACGCGGGTCGGAACAGCACGATTACACTGAAGATCTCCAGCCGGCCGAGCAGCATCGCCGCGGTGCAGATCCAGATCTGCACCGCTCGCAGCTCGTGCAGGTTGTGCACGCCCCCCGGCGGCCCGAAGCCGTGCGCCGTGTTGTTGATGGAGGCGACCACCACGCTGAAGGCGGAATCGTAGTTCATGCCGGTGAGCAGCATGGCGAAGGTGAGCAGCGTCACCGTCATGAAGTACAGGAAGATGAAGGCGAGTACCGAGCGGCCGACGTCGTCGCCCACCAGCCGTCCGCCGATGCGCAGCGGCGCCATCGCCGCCGGGTGGATGAGCAGCTTCATCTCGCGTCCGGCCTGGCGCGCGAGCAGCAGGGTGCGGAACATCTTGATGCCGCCGCCGGTCGAGCCGGTGCTGCACACGATGCACGACAGGAACAGCATCCAGAAGGGCGCGAATACCGGCCACTGCTGGTAGTCCTCGCTGGTCAGCCCGCTGGTAGTCGCCTGGGACACCACGTTGAAGGCCGCGTGACGCAGCGCCACGAAGAAATTGCCGTAGACGCCCTGCGAGTGCAGCAGCTCCGCGATGCCGACGACGCTCACGGCGAGAATGGCGAGGATCGCCTTGGCTTCCGGGTCCTCGCGGTAACCGCTCAAGGACAGCCGCCGCACGGCGACGATGTGGCGCGCGAAGTTGAGCGAGGCGACGAACATCAGCGCCACCAGGACGAGCTCGATCGCCGGGGAGTTGAACCAGGCGATACTGCGGTCGTGGGTCGAGAAGCCGCCGAGCCCGACGGCGGAGAACGCGTGGCAGATGGCGTCCAGCCACGACATGCCGCACACCTTGAGCGCGGCGATGCCGGCCACCGTGATCAGGGTGTACACGAACCACAGCTGCTTTGCCGTCTCGGTGATGCGCGGCGCCAGCCGCTCGTCCTTCACGGTGCCGGGCGCCTGCCCCTTGTAGATCTGCATGCCGCCGACGCCGAGCAGCGGCAGCACCGCGAGCGCCATGACGATAATGCCGAGGCCGCCGAACCACTCGAGCGAGTGGCGCCAGAAGTTGAGCGACGGCGGCAGGTGATCGAGACCGGTCAGCACGGTGGAGCCGGTGGTGCTCAGCCCGGACATGGCCTCGAAGTACGCGCCGCTGAAGCTGAGCTGCGGCAAAGCGAGCAGCAGCGGCAGCGCCGCGGCCGCCGACAGCAGCAGCCATCCGAGCGCCACCAGCAGGAAGCCGTCGCGGGGCTTGAGCTCGCGGCGGAAGCGCCAGGTGATTGCCGTGAGCGCCACGCCGATTCCCGCGGTGACGGCCGCGGCCAGCAGGAAGCGCGGCGCGAGGCCGTCGGCGAGCAGCAGCGAGCACAGCAGCGCCGGTACGCAGCTGAACGCGAAGGCCGCCAGCAGGAGACCGAGGACGTGCGCGACGGCGAGCACGGTGGCGCTGGGCTTTCCTAGCGCGGCGAGCGCAGGAACAGCCGCTCGACCGCCTCGAGGTGGCGACGGTCGGCGAGAAACAGGATGACGTGGTCGTCGGCGAGCACCAGCGTGTCGTGGTGGGCCATGATCACCTCGTCGCCGCGCACCACCGCGCCGATCGAGGCGCCCTCGGGCAGCGGGATCTGCGCCACCGTGCGCCCGACGATGCGTGAGCTGCGCTCGTCGCCGTGCACGATCGCCTCGAGCGCCTCGGCGGCGCCACGCTTGAGCGCGTGCACGCGCACCACGTCGCCGCGGCGCACGTGCGCGAGCAGCGAGCCGATGGTGATGGTCTGCGGCGAGATGGCGATGTCGATGGCGCTCGACTCCACCAGCTCGGTGTAGGAGGGCCGGTTGATGAGGGCCATCACCTTGGCCGCACCGAGGCGCTTGGCGAGCATCGCCGAGAGGATGTTGGCCTCCTCCGAGTTGGTGAGCGCGGCAAACACGTCCGCGCTGTCAATGTTCTCCTCGATGAGCAGCTCCTCGTCGGCCGCATCGCCGTGCAGCACGATGGCGTTCTCCAGCAGCTCGGAGACCCGCCGGGCACGGCGCGGGTCGCGCTCGATGAGCTTCACCTGGTTGTGCTTCTCCAGTGTCTTCGCCAGGCGAAAGCCGATGTTGCCGCCGCCGGCGATGACGATGCGCCGCGCCACGGTGTCGCCGTGGCGCAGCTCGGTCATGACGCGGCGGATGTCGTCGCGCGCGGCGAGGAAGAACACCTCGTCGCCGTCCTCGATGAGCGCGTCGCCCTCGGGCGGCACGCTGCGGCCGTCACGGTAGATGGCGACCACGCGCACCTCGAGCTTCGGCAGGTGCACCGACAGCTCGCGCAGGCGCTGCCCGACCAGCAGTCCGCCGCGGCGCGCGCGCACCCCGACCAGGCGCACCTTGCCGTCGGCGAAGTCGAGCACCTGCAGCGTGCCGGGGTGGTGGATGAGGCGCTCGACGTAGTCGGTCACCAGCTGCTCGGGACTGATGAACACGTCCACCGACAGGCCGTCGGCGCCGAACAGCTGCGCGCGGCTGGTGTACTCGGCGGCACGGATGCGCGCGATCTTGGTCGGCGTGCGGAACAGCGTGAAGGCCACTTCGCAGGCCATCATGTTGACCTCGTCGCTCGAGGTGAGGGCGACGATGATCTCGGCCTCGGCGGCGCCGGCGGCTTCGAGCACACTCGGATGCGCGGCGTTGCCGGCCACGGTGCGCACGTCGAGCCGATCCTGCAGGTCGCGCAGCACCTCCTCGTTGATGTCGACCACCGTGACCTCGTTGGCCTCCTCGCGCGAGAGATGGTGGGCGGCGGTGCGCCCGACCTGGCCGGCGCCGAGGATGAGGATTTTCATGCGGGATCGACCGCCCGTCGGACCTGCAGGTCATCGCTGCGCAGGCGGCAAGGGTCGCGCCTTCCGCCGCCGGCAGCAAAACGGCCGCCAGCCGGCTTTTCCGCTGCGCTACAGCGGCTCGAGGTTCGCATACTGCACCATCAGCCACTTGGTGCCCTGGCGCTCGAAGCTCACCTGCACGCGCGCGTGCGCGCCCGAGCCCTCGACGTTGAGGATCACCCCCTCACCGAACTTGCCGTGCCGCACGCGCGCCCCGAGCCGCACCCCCTCGTCGGCGGGCTCCTCGGGGCGGAAGCGACCGACCGCCAACGGGCGCGACACCTGCACGCGCGGGCGCACCTCCTCGATCAGCTCCTCGGGGATCTCGCGCACGAAGCGCGACACCTGACCGTAGCTGTCGATGCCGTGCAGGCGGCGCTGCTCGGCGTAGGAGAGGTGGAGCGAGCGCATGGCACGCGTCATGCCGACGTAGCACAGCCGCCGCTCCTCCTCGAGCCCGGCCAGATCGGCGCTCGAGCGCTGGTGCGGAAACAATCCCTCTTCCATGCCGGTGAGGAACACCAGCGGGAACTCCAGCCCCTTGGCGGCGTGCAGCGTCATCATCTGCACACAGTCCTCCCACTCGTCCGCCTGGCCCTCGCCAGACTCGAGCGCCGCGTGCGCGAGGAACGCCTCGAGCGACGGCAGCTCGCGGCTCTCGGGCGCGAAGCCGCGCGCGGCGCTCACGAGCTCCTCGAGGTTCTCGACGCGCGTCTCACCTCGCGTGGGCGTCTCGCGGCGGTAGTGCTCGATGAGCCCGCTCGCCTTGAGCATCTCGTCCACCTGCGCGTGCAGCGCGAGCGTCTCCAGCTCGCGTGACAGCCGCTCGATGAGCGCGAGAAAGCCGGCGATGGCGGTCCCGGCGCGGGCCCCGAGCGCGCCGGAAGCGCTCAAGGCGCCGGCCGCTTCCCACAGCGAGCTGCCCGCACCCCGCGCGTACTCGCGTACCGCCTCCAGGCTCTTCGCGCCGATCCCGCGCGGCGGCAGATTTACCACGCGCTCGAAAGAGGCATCGTCGCGGCGGTTGGCGATGAGACGCAGATAGCCGAGCGCGTCCTTGATTTCGGCGCGCTCGAAGAAGCGCAGTCCGCCGTACACGCGATACGGCACGCGCGCCGACAGGAACGCCTCTTCGAAGACACGCGACTGGGCGTTCGAGCGGTAAAGAATCGCGATCTCGCGCCGCGTGCCGCCGCCGGCGACTTGCGCGCGGATGCGCTGCGTGACGAACTCCGCCTCGTCGCGCTCGTTGTAGGCGGCATACAGCCGGATCGGCTCGCCACGCGCCCCGCTCGTCCAGAGCTTCTTGCCGAGGCGGCCGGCGTTGTGGGCGATGAGACCGTTGGCCGCCTCGAGGATCGTGGCGGTGGAGCGGTAGTTCTGCTCGAGGCGAAACAGCCGCGCCTGCGGGAAGTCGCGCCGGAACTGCTGCAGGTGCTCGGCGCTCGCGTTGCGGAAGCCGTAGATAGCCTGGTCATCATCGCCCACGACGAACGGCAGGCTGGGCGAGGCATCGGCCCGGGTGGCGGCGGGCAGCGTGGCAAGCGGCGCCGTGCCTGCGGCCTCAAGCGGCGTTGTGCCTGCGGCCTCAAGCGGCGCCGCCAGCAGCTTCAGCCACGCGTACTGGATGGCGTTGGTGTCCTGGAACTCATCGACCAGCGCGTGACGGAAGCGGCGGCGGTAGTGCGCGAGCAACCCGGCGTTGTCGCGCCACAGCTCGTAGGCGCGCAGCAGCAGCTCGGCGAAGTCCACCACCCCTGCGCGGGCGCAAGCTTCCTCGTACGCCGCGTAGAGACGGATCATCTCGCGGCGCGTCGGGTCGTTGCCGTCCTTGAGGTGTGCCGGGCGGCGCCCCTCGTCCTTGTTGGCGTTGATGAACCACTGCACCTCGCGCGGCACCCAGCGGGTCTCGTCGAGCTCGGCGGCTCTGACCACCTTCTTGATGAGGCGCTGCTGGTCCTCGGCGTCGAGGATCTGGAAGCCCTGCGCGAGGTTCGCCTCACGCCAATGCAGCCGCAGCAGCCGATGCGCGATGCCGTGAAACGTCCCGATCCACAGCGCCCCGGCCGGCACGCCGAGCAGCCGCTCGACGCGCGAGCGCATCTCGCCGGCCGCCTTGTTGGTGAAGGTGACTGCAAGAATGCTGTGCGGTGAGGTGCCGAGTGCCTCGATCACCCAGGCGATGCGGTGGGTGAGCACCCGCGTCTTGCCGCTGCCGGCACCGGCAAGCACCAGCACCGGCCCTTCAGGTGCCGTGACCGCGGCGCGCTGCGCCTCGTTCAGCGGATCGAGGATCGGGGTGAGATCCATAGGGGGGCGCATTCTATACGGGAAAGGCCTGCCGATAGGGAACCCCCGGTCGCTTCGGACAGGCCCGGCCGCGGCCACTACCGTGCGGCGCAGGCCTTCAGACTTCCGCCGGCAGGGACTCCTGCGCAAAGTGCACCAGCGCCACGACGAAGCTCAGCAGCACCGGCCCGATCACCAGGCCGAGGATCCCGTAAGCCGCCGCGCCGCCGATGGCGCCGATGAAGAGTGCGAGCGTCGAGACCTTGGCGTGATGCGCCGTGAGCAGCGGACGCAGCAGGTTCTCCGCGATCCACAGCACCGCGATCCAGCAGGCAAGAAAGATCGCCGCACCCCAGCGCCCGGCGAAAGCGAGGTACAGCACGGCCGGCACCAGCACCAGCGCCGCGCCTGCGGGCAGGAAGGCCGCGATCATGGCGAGCACACCGAAGACCACCGCGGAGGGCAGTCCCACGATCGCGAAGCCGATACCGACGATCACACCCTCGATGAGCGCGGTGGTCGCCGAGCCGAAGACCACCGCGCGCGTCACCTCGCCGAGGTACTTCAGCAGCTGCGCGCGGCGCGCGCGCTCGACCGGGATGAGGCGCGTGAGGCTCTCCACCACCGTCCGGCCGTCGCGCAGAAAGAAGAACAGCATGAAGAGCATCATGAAGAAGCCCACCAGCGTGCCGAACACGCCGAGCGCCACGTCGCCCCCCATGGTGGCTGCGGTCTTCAGCACCGTCTGCACGCCTTCGGTGATCCAGCCCTGCACCTGCTCGACGCTCACCGAGGCGTTCTCGCGCACCCAGCCGACCACGTTGCCGATCAGCGGGTACTGCGACAGGCGGTTCAGCACGTCCGTGTAGGAGACGGAGGGTGCCTGGCCGCGCAGGTACGTCAGCAGGTGTGCCACCTGTCCGGCGAACACCACTCCGAGCACCGCGAGCGGCGCGAGCACCAGGAAAGGCGTCAGCACCGTGAGGATTCCGGCGGATAGCGAGCCGCGGCCCTTGAGGCGCCGTGTCAGCCGCTCGTGCAGCGGGTGCAGGATGAAGGCCAACACCGCCGCCCACCCCAGCATGCCGAAGAGCGGCGCCAGCACCTTGTAGAGCGCATAGCCGAGAAACGCCGCGGTCACGACCTGGAAACAGCGGCGATAGAAGTTGGGCATGGGCGTAAGCGTATCGGGATCTGCGGCCCGACGCGATTCCCGCTTACGTTTCTTACGAGTGAGCACCTTCACGGTGCAGTGGCCGGGGGCGCGTAGCGCCGCACGAAGGCCTGGTCGGTGAGGCTGTCGAGAAAGGCGATGAGCTCGGCGCGCTCGGTGTCGGTGAGCGCGCCGTGCGGCAGGCGGGGGTCGATTTTGACACCGCCGGCGGCCGCACGCGCCGCGAGACCCGAGTAGTGCCGCAGCACCGCATCGAGCGTCGCGAAACGGCCGTCGTGCATGTAGGGCGCGGTGAGCGCGACGTTGCGCAGCGTCGGCACGCGCATCGCGCCGATGCTGGCGCCGTTGTCGGCGAAGCTCGGCCGGCCGGTGTCGCCGCGGGCGTCGCGCCAGTTGCCGGCGAAGTTGAACCCGGAATGACACCCCGAGCAGCCGATGCGCGGCGAGAAGAACAGCGCCATTCCCCGCTTCGCCTGCGCCGAGAGCGCGCTGTGCTCGCCCTCGAACACGTAGCGGTCGAAGGGCGAGCGGCCCGAGATCAGGGTCCGCTCGAATGCCGCGATTGCCTTCACCACCTGATCGAAGGTCACGGCGGCCGCACGGGCGTGCGCGGCGCGCTCGTCGGGAAAGGCGTCGGCAAAGGCCGCAGCGTAGGCCGGATCGGCGGCCAGCGTGGCGCAGAGCGAAGCCTCGCGGCCTGCGAGCCCGAGCTCGATCGGGTGACGGCTGAGCAGGGGCTTGCGCATCTGCGCCTCGAGCGTGCGCACCTGCGGCGTTGTCCATCCGAAGCTCACGTTGTAGGCGACGTTGACGAGCGCCATGGCGTTGTGTGGCAGCGCAGCGCCGGTCGCGCCGAGCGCCACGGCGCGGCCGTCGCTGAAGGAGCGCGTCGGGTCGTGGC
Organism: Steroidobacteraceae bacterium; assembly: GCA_035516875.1. Classification (GTDB taxonomy): domain Bacteria; phylum Pseudomonadota; class Gammaproteobacteria; order Steroidobacterales; family Steroidobacteraceae; genus 13-2-20CM-66-19. The sequence goes on along the minus strand of DATIZW010000240.1, from coordinate 17 downwards.
AGCTCGCGCAGCTGTAG
>DATIZW010000239.1:0-3668 GCA_035516875.1 Steroidobacteraceae bacterium | reverse complement strand
GGGAAATGCTTGCCGAAGAAGCGCCGGCTGGCCACACGCGTCAGGTCATCCGTGGCCGACAGCTTGCGGTTCTCGGCGAGCGTGACGCGCAGCACCGCCTCGAGCTCGGAGATGCGTCGTGCGCTTGCGAGGCGCGCGTCGAGCTCGCGCTCCGAGGCACGCCGTCCCACGCACTCATCGGCGCCGGCGAGCAGCCCCGCTTCGCGCTCCGCGGCCTCATCGAGCTCGGCGACATAGAGAATGAACGGCCCCGCATCGACGTCGGCCAGGCGCAGCTTGCGCACCACCTCGAGCGAATCCGTCACCACCACCGCAGGATGCTCGTTGGCGAGGCGACGCAGTCCGTCGTGCTCATCGGCCGCCGACTCGACGTCGAGCATGTCGGCGCTGATGCGCTGCTCGCACTGCGCACGCATTACCGGATCGTGAAAGATGAGCAGCGCCTTCGGCGGCGCGACGACGCGCCGCATGACGGCGATGGTGGCGGTCGTCTCTTCATGCGTCGCTGGCGAGCGCTTGGCACGACGCTCGAGGATGCGTTGTATGACGGTCGTCTGTCCGCCGGATGGCATTGCGCCCCCGCTTCAGCTACCGCAATTGCTGCGCAGATTACCGGCACCGGGGGAAAAAAGCGCGGTCGGACGGAATGCGGCGGCGGCTGCATAGTCACGCGCGCCCCCGCTGCGGCTGCACGAGGCTATCATTGCCGCATGGAGCCACCGGTCATCACGCGTCATCGCCGACCGTTTCTGGCGCCGCTGTGGGGCATCCTTCTCGCTGCGCTTGCGATCGGGGCGGTAGCCTTTGCGCTGTATCGCAGCGCGACAACGACGCTGGTGTTTCTGGTGCAGCCTGTGGAGAAGGATCCCGGCACGATCGCCGATGCGCCGGTATCACCCGAGGGCGAGGAGCGCGCGCAGCGTCTGGCGCACATGTTTGGTGATAGCGGCGGGGCAGGGCGCGTGGACGCAGTGTATGTGAGTGACGACCGACGGGCGCTGCAGACCGGGGCGCCGCTGATCGAGCGGCTGCACGGGGCCCCCGTGGTGTTCAGCGCGGCCGATGCCGGCGCGGCCGCGGCTCGCGCAGTGCGCGAGCATCGCGGCGGCGCGGTGCTCATGATCGTCACTGGCCCGGCGCTCGCCGAGGTGGCGCACGAGCTTGCGGGTGCGCAGCTGCCGGCCGCCGCGCGGGATGACCCGGATCTCATCTGTGTGGTGAGCATTCCTACCTTCGGCCGCGCCCACCTCGTGCGCTTCAGGTACTGAGCGCCGCAGTGATCAGGTAACCCGCTCACGACGCCCGCCGGCGCTCAGGGCGACGGCGCGCTGCACGAACTGCTCGTGTTGCCCGATGCGGAAGTCGGCGAGCACCGCCGCGCGGATATAGCGAGCCTGGTCAATAAGGTAAGTGGCACGGCGCACCCCGAAACCGAGGGGCCCGAGTACGTCGTACATGCGCACCACGGATTTGTCGACGTCCGAGAGCAGCATGAAGGGCAGTTGATACTTCTCGCGAAAGGCGCGATGTCTTTCCGGCCGTTGCGGACTGACACCGGCCATGGTCAGTCCGGCCTGCTGGATGTCCGCATGCAGATCGCGGAAGGAACAGGCCTCCCGGGTGCAGCCGGGAGTGAAGTCGGCGGGGTAAAAATACAGTATCAGCGGGCCGTGGCGCAGGAGCGTGCTGAGCGAGACGTTTTGTTCATCCTGGTCCGGCAGCGTGAATTCCGGCGCCCGTGCGCCCATAGCCAACATGCTGCGTCTCCGCTTCTGCCGGGGCTGGCGATCCGTTAGGGCCAAGATCATAGCCGCATCGTGGACGAAGCGTTAAACTTGATTTGACCGGCCTGATCGCGATGCTAGAATCGCGCGCCGCGGCCGGGGTCCCCGCGAAATCACGTATCTTGATGGGCGACCGTTTGCTCGCGGCTCGTGACAAGCGGGATTGCGCGGGGTGGCCATCGGTGGGGCGGTAGCTCAGCTGGGAGAGCGTCGCGTTCGCAATGCGAAGGTCGAGGGTTCGATCCCCTTCCGCTCCACATCTCGCACTTGCACGGGTGTTCGGCTGTCGTAAGTGGCGCAGTGCGCTGCGCGCGACTCTCGACTGCTGCGGTCGGGACGTTCGCGCAACTCCTGGCAGTTGGATCGAGAGCCTGTTATGAGCCAGCTCCAACTGGCAACCCTGCGAGTCGAGAGTATCGAGGACCTTCGTCGCGCACTCGATGGGGCGGACACGAGGAGCATTCCGCTCGGTTCCCGCGTACCAAAAGGCAGCATTGTGAATGCCGCGGCCGGGGACGTGCTGCTCACTGCCGGCCAGTGGTCCGCCGATATCCGCACCCGAGGCAGCATCACTGCGCAACGCATTTCACTTGGCGTAAAGCTCGATTCGGAGTCGACGCACTTCAGCTTTCGCTCGGGCAGGGAAGTGTTTCCGGGCGATGTGTACGTGCTGGCGCGGGGGGATGACGTCGATCACCGGGTGAGCGGCTCCATACGCTATGCGTTTGTGTCGATGCGCCCCGAGCTGCTGCTGAGTCACGCCGCAGAGGACGCGTGGCGGGAGAGCACGGGATTCTGGGAGAAGCGCCGCTGGTTCTGTGCGTCGCCGCCGATCAGGGGACTGATCGCCCGATCGATTCAGACGCTCGTCATGGAGGTCTTGAGATCGGACGTGCCGGTGATGGGCCCGGCGCTGCGCCAGCTGCAGGTCGAACTCGTTGAGCCATTTCTCTGGGGGTTCATGTTCGACGAAAGCCGTCGCCGCGAGCGGCACACGCTATCCGGCACAGCGATCGTGCGCAGCGTCGAGGATTGGGTTGATGGGCACTCGCCCGAGACGGTTCAACTGGCCGACCTGTGTCGAGCGCTGCGGCTGTCGCGACGGACGTTGCAACGGGCGTTCACCGAGGTGCTGGGGATGGGCCCGGCGCGCTACCTGACGCTCAAGAGACTCACGGCCGTGAGAGCGGAACTGCGACAAAGCGATCCGGCCGCGGCGACCGTCACGGAAATCGCACTGCGGTATGGGTTCTGGGAACTCGGGCGGTTCGCCAGGGACTACCGACGCACGTTTGGCGAAAGCCCCTCGGAGACGCTCAGCAAGGGAACGCGGCAGACCCTCTGAAGGCCCATAACGCCACCATGGAGGCTTATGGCCACGTCAATGCCTAAGCTGGCTCGGGCGCCGGCCGAGTCACTTAGCAAACAGATTCTGCGCTGCGAGTACGTGCTAGACGATGAGGTCCCGGTAGGCGTGCCACGTCGCATATCCGAGGAGCGGCGCGACCACCACCATGCCGACCAGCAGCGTGAGAAAGCCGACGGCGGTCAGTCCGACGATGAGCAACGCCCACACGATCATCGCCGGCAGGTTCGCGAACGTTGCGCGCAGACTCGCGCGGATCGCATCCGCGGCGCTGGCGTGCCGGTCGATGATGACCGGCACGGCGACGACGGATACGGCAAACACCACGGCTGCGAGCACCCCACCGACCGCGATGTAGCCGAGGAGTTGCGAGGGAGTAAGCAGGCTCGATCCGCCCCACAGCGCGACGGCGAGACTCGGGACTGATGCACTCAACACCGACTCGAGGAGCATCGCGGACAGCACGAACCACAGGACCGCGATCAGCGCGAGCACGCCGCCGAAGTGCATGAGGCCCT
>DATIZW010000238.1:0-9658 GCA_035516875.1 Steroidobacteraceae bacterium | reverse complement strand
GGGTGCCGAGCAGCTGCTCCCGCGACAGACGTAGGCGACCGTGCCGGCGCGCGGCGTCTTGTCGGCGAGAGCGGCGGGCAGATCGGCCGCCTCGGCGGGAATCGCGACGGTGAGGCGGTGCGGAGCGTAGAGCCGCGCCAGTTCGAGCCGCCAGCCGTCGATGGTCCGCGCCTCGCCCCGCAGGATCACGATCTGCGGAGGATCGAGCAGCTCCTCGAGCGCGCCGAGCAGGCTCAGGTGCGCCTGCGGGTAGCGTAACAGGGCCGGCCAGGCGGCACGCAGCGTGCCCTCCGCGGCGAGGAGATAGCGCGGTTCGGCGAGCAGGTGCCCCAGGCGCAGCAGCACCCGCGCGGCGATGCCGTTGCCCGCGGGCGTCGCATCGTCGCTGAAGGACTTGCTGCGCAGGATCAGTGTCTCGTGATCGTCGGCGGTGAAGAAGAAGCCGCCCGCGGCGGCGTCTGCGAAATGCTCGAGCACCACATCCATGAGCTGTTGCACGAGGGCGAGCTCGTCTGCGGCGAAGCGCACCTGCTGCAGCTCGAGGATCGCGTCAGCCAAAAACACGTAATCGTCGAGGTAGGCGTTGAGGCGGCCGCGCCCGTCCATGTAGGTGGCGAGCAACCGCCCCTCGCGCCACAGCGTCGCGCGGATGAACTCGAGCATGCCGGTGGCACAGGCCGCCAGCTCATCGCTCACCAGCGCTCGCGCAGCGATCGCCAGGCCACGGATGGTCAGCGCGTTCCACGAGGTGAGCACCTTGTCGTCGCGCGCCGGGCGCGGCCGCTGCGCCCGCATCGCGAGCAACTTGCGGCGCGCCGCATCGATGAGTGACTCGACCTGCGCGGGCGTGCGGCCGAGCTGGCGGCCGATGTCTTCGGTGGACGCCACCACGTGCAGGTGCCAGCGACCCTCGAAGTTGGCTTCGCGGTCGAGTCCAAAGCGTGGCGCCAACACCGCGAACTCCTCGGCGGTGAGCGCTGCGCGCACTTCCTCGCGGTCCCAGACGTAGAACCGGCCCTCGTGACCCTCCGAGTCGGCATCGAGGCTCGAATAGCAGCCACCCTGCGGTGAGTGCATCTCGCGCCGCACCCAGCCGGCCGTCTCCCGCAGAACCCGCGCATAGAGAGCGTCACGACCAGCGAGTGCACCGGTGGCATAGGCCGCGAGCAGTGCGCCGTTGTCGTACAGCATCTTCTCGAAGTGCGGGATCATCCAGTACTCATCGACCGAGTAGCGGCAGAAGCCGCCGCCCAGCTGGTCGTAGATGCCGCCCTCGGCCATGCGACGCAGCGTGAGCGTCGCCATGTGGAGCGCCTGGACGTCCGGCTCCGGATCGCGCTGGCTCGAGTGCCAGCGGCGCAGCAGCCACTCGATGGTCTGCGCGGGCGGGAACTTGGGCGCGCCACCGAAGCCGCCGTTGCGGCTGTCGAAGCTGCGCGCGAGCTGCGCACGGCACGACGTGAGCGGCGCCTCGGTGAGCTCGGTGTCGGCCGCCGCAGGCGCCGGGTTGAGCTCGGCGAACGCCGCCATGAGCGCCTCGTTCTGCGTGCGCAGCTCCGCGGCGTGCTCGCGGTAGTAGCGGGCGACGCGCAGCAGCACATCCTTGAACGCCGGCAGCCCGTAACGGGCTTGCTTGGGAAAGTAGGTGCCGCCGAAGAACGGGCGCTGATCGTCGTGCGTCAGGAACATGGTGAGCGGCCAGCCGCCGCTGCGCTGCGTCAGCAGCTGCTGCGCGATCTGGTAGATGCGATCGATGTCGGGACGCTCCTCGCGATCGACCTTGATGTTGACGAAGTTGTCGTTGAGTATGCGCGCGGTATCTTCGTCCTCGAAGCTTTCCTTCTCGAGGACCGAACACCAGTGACAGGCGTTGTAACCGACGCTCAAATGGATCGGTTTCGCTTCGGCGCGTGCCCGCTCCAGCGCTTCGCGGCCCCACGGATACCAGTCGACGGGGTTGTGCGCGTGTTTCCTGAGGTAAGGGCTCGTCTCGCGGGCGAGGTGGTTGGTGTACTTCGGCACGCCGTCGCTCCTGAGATGCCTGGTGAGCGTCATGCTCGAACACCGAGGGGTTGCTGCAGCGTCGCCACCGCCGCGGCGCGCGCGTGCTGCCAGGCGTTTGCCTCGGTTCTGTATACTCCGATCGCGCGTTTCCCGCAGCGGAATCTCATGGCCCAGACGGCGAGTTCTCACGCACATTCTGCCGAGGAGCCTGCGCCGGTGCTGCGGCTGAAGCGCGGCGAGGAGCGGCGGCTGGCGGCCGGCCACCTGTGGGTGTTCAGTAACGAGGTCGATACCGATAGCACGCCGCTCGGGCAGTTCGCGCCCGGGGCGGTGGCGCAGCTGCGCTCGCAGCGCGACGCCTTCCTCGGCTACGCGTACGTCAACCCGCACGCCCTCATCTGTGCGCGCATCCTCTCGCGCGCTGCCGCGCATCCGGTGGACGCCGCGCTCATCGAGCATCGCCTGACGGCGGCGCTCGCGCTGCGCGAGCGGCTCGGCAACGCGCGCTTCTGCCGTTGGGTGTTCGGTGAGTCGGACCTGCTGCCGGGCCTGGTGCTCGATCGGTACGGTGAGCTGGTCGTCGGGCAGATCGCCACGGCCGGCATGGAGGCACTCAAGGAGGAAATCGGGAGCGCGGTGCGCAAGGTAGTGAACCCGCAGGCCCTCTACTGGAAGAACGACTCGGCGGCGCGCGAGCTCGAGCATCTGCCGCAGCTCGCTACGACCGCCTTCGGCGAGATCCCCGCAGAGCTCGAGGTGCAAGAGGCGGGACTCACGTTCGCCGCGCCGCTCGCCGGCGGGCAGAAGACCGGCTGGTACTATGACCAGAGCGGCAACCGCGCGCGCCTCGCGCGTTACGTGGCGGCGGGCGCGCGCGTGCTCGATGTGTGCTCGTACGCCGGAGCGTGGGCGATCACGGCGCTGCGCCACGGCGCGCGCGCGGCGCACTGCGTCGACTCTTCGCAGAGCGCGCTGACGTTTGCGCAGGCCAACGCCGCGCGCAACGGCACGAGGGTGGAGCCGCTGCACGCAGACGCGTTCGATGCACTCAAACTGCTCGCCGCACGCGGCGCGCAGTTCGACCTCGTGGTGCTCGATCCGCCGGCCTTCATCAAGCGCAAGAAGGATATCCCGCAGGGCCAGGCGGCCTACCGCAAGCTCAACCAGCTCGCCCTCGCAGTGCTCGCGGACGAGGGGCTGCTGGTGTCGTGCTCGTGCTCCTATCACCTCGCCGCCGAGGAACTGCTGAGCGCCATCCAGGCCGCGGCACGGCACGCCGCCCGTTTCGTCCAGGTGCTCGAGGCGGGCGGTCAGTCTGCCGACCACCCGGTACATCCGGCCATCCCCGAGACCCGCTACCTCAAGGCGTTCTTCTGCCGCGTCACGCGCGCGGTCGGCTAAACTTCGCGCGTGGCGCTGACTTACCCGGTTTTCAACCCGATCGCCTTCGAGATCGGCCCGATCAAGGTGCACTGGTACGGCATCATGTACCTGCTGGGCTTTGCGGTCGGCTGGTGGCTGGCGCGGCTGCGCGCAGCGAAACCCGGCTCGACCTGGAAAGCCAACGACGTCGACGACCTGATCTTCTTCGCCATGCTCGGCGTGATCCTCGGCGGGCGTGTCGGCTACGTGCTGTTCTACGGGCTCAAGTTCTGGGCGAGCGACCTGTGGTATCCGCTCAAGATCTGGGAGGGCGGCATGTCCTTTCACGGCGGCCTGCTGGGCGTCGTCGTGGCGCTGGCGCTGTTTGCCTGGCGTCGCGGCCGCAACGTGGCCGACGTCTACGATTTCACCGCGCCGCTGCCCGCGCTGGGCCTGTTCTTCGGTCGCATCGGCAACTTCATCAACAGCGAGCTGTGGGGCAAGGTGACCACCGTGCCGTGGGGGTTTCGGGTCAACGGCGAGGTGCGCCATCCATCGCAGCTCTACGAGGCGGCTCTCGAGGGCCTGGCGCTGTTCTGTGTCATCTGGTGGTTCACCTCGCGCCCGCGCCCGCGCCTTGCGCCCTCGGGGCTGTTCCTCGCCTTCTACGGCACCGCCCGCTTCCTGATCGAATTCGTGCGGGTGCCGGACGAGCACATCGGCTACCTCGCCGGCGGCTGGCTGACCGAAGGGCAGGTGCTGTCGATGCCGATGATTCTCGCCGGTCTCGCCATGCTCGGCTGGGCGTACCGGGTACGCGAGCCGTCGGGCAACTTCGCCACCGCGCAATGAAGCAGTACCTCGAGCTCATGGAGCGGGTGCGCACGCACGGCGTGCGCAAGGCCGACCGCACCGGCACCGGCACGCTGGCGGTGTTCGCGCACCAGATGCGCTTCGACCTCGCAGCGGGCTTTCCGCTGGTGACCACCAAGAAGATCCATCTGCCGTCAGTGATCTACGAACTGCTGTGGTTCCTGCGCGGCGACACCAATGTCGCCTGGCTGCGCGAGCACGGCGTCACGATCTGGGACGAGTGGGCGGACGTGCACGGGGAGCTCGGCCCGGTATACGGCCGGCAGTGGCGTGCCTGGGGGGCCGCCGACGGCCGCAGCATCGATCAGATCTCAGCAAGCGTCGAGCGGCTGCGACGCAATCCCGATTCGCGCCGCATCGTGGTGAGCGCCTGGAACGTCGGGGAGCTCGAGCGCATGCGCCTCATGCCCTGTCATGCGTTCTTCCAGCTGTATGTGGCCGGCGGAAAGCTGTCGTGTCAGATGTACCAGCGCAGCGCCGACGTGTTTCTCGGCGTGCCTTTCAACATCGCCAGCTACGCGCTGCTCACTCACCTGTTCGCGCAGCAGTGCGATCTCCTCCCCGGGGAATTCATCTGGACCGGCGGCGATTGCCACCTGTACCTGAACCACCTCGAGCAGGCCGAGCTGCAGCTCGCGCGTACGCCGCTGCCGTTACCGCGCCTCGTCATCCGCCGCCGGCCGGAGAGCATCTTCGGCTACCAGTATGAGGACTTCGAGTTCGTGAACTACCAGCATCATGCGGCGATCCGTGCAGCGGTGGCGGTGTAGGCGTGTCGTGGCCTGACAAGCAGCCGCGCCTCGAAGTGCGTGCCTCGCCGGTACACGGCCTGGGGGTATTTGCCGCGCAGCGCATTCGCAAGGGCACGCGGGTGATCGAGTACCTCGGGGAGCGCGTGTCGCACGAGGAGGCCGACCGCCGCTACGAGGACAAGGACGCGAACGACAGCCATACTTTCCTTTTCATTGTGGACGAGCGCACCGTGATCGATGCCGGCGTCAACGGCAACGAGGCACGCTTCGTCAACCACGCCTGCCGGCCGAATTGCGAGTCGGTCATCGAGAATCGCCGCGTGTTCATCGACGCGCTGCGTACCATCGAGCCGGGCGAGGAACTCACCTACGACTATCAGATCGCGCGCGAGCCTGACGATCCACCGGACGTCGACCGGATCTTTGCCTGCCGCTGCGGATTCGAGGGCTGCCGCGGCACGATGCTGTGGCCGCCGCGGCGCCGCGCCGCCGCGGAGCGCCGCCGGCGCTGAGTTCATCCTAACCTCTCTGCAAGGGCGAGCCGACCAGCAGTATGAAGAACCCGCGTCGCTTCAGCGTCGCCGCAATCGTGGGCGCCACCGGCATCGTCTACGGTGATATCGGAACCAGCCCACTGTATGCGCTCGAGCAGTCGCTCGCTGCCGCCGGCACTTTCAACCGCGAGGCCGTGCTCGGGGTGCTGTCGCTGATCTTCTGGAGCCTCGTGATCTCGGTCACCCTGAAGTACGTTACCGTGATCATGCGGGCCGACAACGACGGCGAGGGCGGGATTCTCGCGCTGTTCGCGCTCGCCCAAAGGCGGCTGATCACCGGCAGCACCTGGGCGAAAGTCGCCGTGGGGCTGGCCCTGGCTGGTACTGCCTTCTTCTTCTGCGACGCCCTCATCACGCCGGCGATCTCGGTGCTGAGTGCCGTGGAGGGCCTGGAAGTGTTCGATCCGAGCCTCAAGCGAGGCGTGGTCCCCGTCACTGTCATCGTCATAGCGGTGCTGTTTGCCCACCAGCGCCACGGCACGGCGCGCGTCGCGGCCCTGTTCGGGCCTGTCATGGTCACCTGGTTCGTGCTCATCGCAGTGATTGGCGCGATGGCGGTGAGCCACAATCTGCAGGTGCTTGCGGCTGTCAATCCTTATCTTGGAATCGAGCTGCTGGCGCATCGTCCGGGGGCGGCACTGGCGATAATCGGCGCGGTATTTCTCGCCATCACCGGCGGTGAAGCACTCTACGCCGACATGGGACATTTCGGCAGGCGACCCGTGCGCATCGCCTGGTTCACGCTCGTCGGTCCGGCGCTGGTGATCAACTACTTCGGCCAGGGGGCGTTACTGCTGCAGATGGGCAGGCCCACTGAACATGTGCTCTACCACCTGGTGCCGGCGGCATTGCTACCGTGGCTGGTGATGCTCGCCACGGCGGCGACCGTGATCGCTTCCCAGGCTACCATCTCCGGGGCGTTCTCCATGGCCCGCCAGGCGGTGCACCTCGATCTGTTGCCGCGGCTGCGCGTGCTGCAGACCTCTGCCCTCGAGCAGGGGCAGATCTACGTGCCGATGGTCAACTGGCTGGTATGTCCCGCGGTGATCCTTTTCGTGGTCGGCTTTGGCTCTTCGGACGCCCTCGGCGGTGCCTACGGTGCAGCGGTCGTCGGCACGATGGTCGTCACCACGATTCTTGGCGCATTCGTTGCTGCAACGCAATGGAACTGGCCGAAGTGGCAGGTGGCGGCAGTGTTCGCGCTGTTCCTGATGACCGACAGCGCCTTCGTCGTCGGCAACATGACGAAGGTGCCGACCGGCGGTTGGATTCCGCTCACCCTCGGTGGCGTGCTGTGCCTGATCTTCACCACCTGGCGCAACGGCCGGCTCGAGCTGCGGGCGGCGCTGGCCAAGCTCGCCGTACCGCGCAGCGAGCTGCCGAAGCTCGTGGCCGGCGTGCACCGCGTGCCGGGCACCGGGGTATTTCTCGCCAGCAACTCGAAGCTCGTGCCGTCGGCACTGATCCGTAACATCGAGCACAACGGCGTGGTGCATCAGCGCGTGATCATCCTCAACGTCGAGATCATCGACTCGCCGCGCCAGGACCCGGTGAGACGGCTGCAGATCGAGGAATCCGCGCCCGGTGTCTTCTTCATCACCGCCCGTTTCGGCTTCATGGAGACGCCCGACGTGGCCGAGGCGCTCAAGGCCTGCCGCGCCCGCGGCCTGCGGGTGTTCACCGAGGACAGCTCGTTCTTCGTCGGCCGCCACGTGGTGCGTGCGCGACCGCTGCCCGGGTTGCGCGGCCTGCAGCGGCGGCTGTTCGCGCGCATGCAGCAGTACAGCACCCAGGCAGCCGAGTTCTTCCGCATGCCCTTCCGCGACGTGGTGATTCTCAACACCGCGGTCGAGATCTGACCGCGTCGCCAACAGCCGACGGTTGGATTTACGGGGGGCAACCTTGCAATAATGCGCGGCCATGTCCGCCGCGGGGCCCCTGGTGTCGCTGATCGTTGCCATGGCGCAGAACGGTGTCATCGGCCGGGCCAACGCGCTCCCCTGGCAGCGGCTCCCGGAAGATCTCAAGCGCTTCCGCGCCTTCACCCTCGGCAAGGCGGTGCTGATGGGCCGCAAGACGTTCGAGTCGATCGGCCGCCCGCTCCCCGGACGCGCCAACCTCGTGTTGACCCGCGATCGCGCCTGGTCCGCGCCCGGCGTGGCGGTGGTGCATTCGGTGGAGGAGGCACTCTCGCAGGCGGCCGGCAGCATCGAGCTGGTGGTGATCGGCGGCGCGGAGATCTACCGCCTGGTGCTGCCGTTCGCGCGGCGCATGTACCTGACGCACGTGCACGCCGACGTGCCCGGCGACACCTTCTTTCCGGATTTCGATGCCACACAGTGGGACGACGTCGAATGCCGCATGCATCCGGCGGACGACGAGCACGCCTACCCGGTAACCTTCGTGACGCTCGAGCGGCGCAACGCCCCCGAGGCGCCGCGCCACCACTGACGTGCCGCGGGCGCGCGGCGCCGCGCCTTGACCCTCGGGCCGCCCCGGGGAAAATGGCCGTGCCTCCCCGGGGAGTTGCCATGTTCACCTACGTCTGCCTCGGCACCAGCGATCCTGAGCGCGCCGCGCGCTTCTACGATGCGGTACTCGGGGCACTCGGTCACCGCCGCTGCGAGGTGTCGGACGAATGGCAGGAGGCCGGTTGGCGGGGCTGGGGCCACTACGAGCGCAACGGCGTGACCGAGCTCGCGCTCTGGGTATGCCCGCCTTATGACGGGCGAGCCGCGAGCGTGGGCAACGGCACGATGGTGGCCCTCAGCGCGCCCTCTTGGCGGGCGGTGGAGCAGTTTCATGCCCAGGCGCTCATCCACGGCGGCAGCTCCGAGGGCGCCCCCGGCTTGCGGCCGCAGTACCACCCCGATTTCTACGCCGCCTACGTGCGCGATCCCGACGGCAACAAGCTCGCGGCGGTGTGCCGCGGGTTCACCGCGCCCCAGCAGGCCTGACCACCGCGGCACCGATTGGCGGCTGCTCGAACCGTCAGCCGATGGGCGGCAGGTGCTGGCGGATCAACTCGCCCGCACGCGCGGCGTCCACCTCGCTGTCGTCGCCGGGGTCGAGCTCCTCGAGGAGCTGTGCCTGCATGGCGCCGCGGCGCAGGGCCTCGGCGTAGGAGATCTCGGGGTGGAACATGACCATCGCGTAGCGCGGGATGAAGCGATCGGGAAAGCGCCGCTCCAGTGCCATGGCGATGCCCTTGCGGCGCAGGAAGCGCGCGTCGAGCACCGCATCGCGCATCTCGCCGTAGTTCTCCAGCGCCATCTGTGCGATCGCCGCGGTGTTCTCGCGCCGCGTCCGCTCGAACTGCGCGAACAGCGACTGCCAATCGGCATGTTGCCCGAGCAGCGCATCGAACACCGCGCAGTCCTCGAAGGCGGCATTCATGCCCTGACCGTGAAAGGGGACGATGGCGTGGGCGGCGTCAGCGAGCAGCAGCACGCTGCCGCCAACGTGCCAGGGCGCGCACTGCACCGTGCCGAGCTGCCCCTGCGGATGGCTGGCGAACTGCGCCGTCAGCTGCGGCAGAAGCGGCACGGCATCGGCGAACTCGCGGGCGAAGAACTCCGTCACGGCCGGCGCAGTGGCGAGTGAGGCGAAACTCGGCGAGCCCTGGCGGGCGAGGAAGAGTGTGGCGGTGAAACTGCCGTCGGTGTTCGGCAGCGCGATCAGCATGAAGCCGCCGCGCGGCCAGATGTGCAGCGCATTGCGCTCGAGCGCTGCGCCGCGCTCCGCCGGCACGCTGAGCTCTTTGTAGTCATGGTCGAGCCAGTCCTCGCGCACCGCGACGAGCCGCGCGGCCGCGAGGCTCGTGCGCACGGCGGACCCTGCGCCGTCGGTGGCGATGGTGGCGGTGAGCTCGACCTGGTACTCACCGCCGCCGCCCTGATCGCGCAGCCGCAGCCGTCCGCTCGCCACGTCGGCGCCCAGGCACAGCTGGTTGAAGCGCACCGCGACGCCCCTGTGGCGCGTCGCCTCCTCGATCAGCACCCGGTTGAGATCGGCGCGGCCCACCGACCAGATCACCTCGTGCTCGCGCTGCCCGTAGGGTTGCAGTGCCGCGTGACCCGAGCGCTCGTGCACCATGCGCCCGCGCATGGGGAT
>DATIZW010000237.1:0-7689 GCA_035516875.1 Steroidobacteraceae bacterium | reverse complement strand
CATGGGCGACAGGGAGCGGGGCTATGCGCACCGCGTCGACATCCTGGCCGACGCGGACCGGGTGTGGCGGGCGCTCACGGAGATGGAGCAGCTGACCCGATGGTGCTCACCGGGCGCGGAGATCCGTGCCCGGCAGGGGGGGCTGTTTCGCGCGAGCGTCGACCGCGTCACCGAGTTCGAGGCGCACATCGATGTGTTCGAGCCACAGCGGCGGCTGCGCCTCATGTACCTGCCTTGCCGCGAGCTGCCGCGCGCCGATACGGTTATGGTCGATGACTTCATCCTCGACCCCGTGCCCGGCGGCACCATCGTGCGGTTGCTCGGCTCGGGCGTACCGGCGACCCCCGAGTGGGACAAGCAGTACTGGCGGCTGCGCACCAGCTGGCAGCAGGCCATGACGCGCCTCAAAGTGTTCGTGGAAAAACAAGTCAAAACAGGAGCGCCTCCATGATCGGATTTGTGTTGCGCGCGGTCATCAGCGCCATCGGGCTGTGGCTGGCGAGCGTGTGGGTCGCGGACGTGCACTTCGACAGCACCGAGGCGCTGATTCTTGCAGCGATCCTGCTCGGCGTGGTGAACGCCATCGTGCGTCCGATCGCCTTCATCCTGACGTTGCCGATCACCATCCTCACGCTCGGGCTCTTTCTCCTGGTGCTGAACGCCGCCATGGTGGCGCTCGTCGCCTGGATCGTGCCCGGCTTTCACGTCGGCGGCTTCCGCGGGGCGCTGCTCACCGCGATCATCGTGTGGCTCGTGAGCTGGGTGGCCTCCTGGTTTATCGGGCGCCGCGGCTTCGAGCGCTACGCGCGCCGCTGAGCGCCGCTCCTGCATGGCCGGCGCTGCCGCAGCGGGGATCCTCGAGGCGATCGGCAACACGCGCCGCTCGCTTGGCTATCACCCGCTCGGCGAGGAGCTGTGGCGGCAAAGCGGTGCTTCGGTCGCGGCGTTCGTGCAGTCGGTCGGCACCGCGCATTCGCTGCACGGGACTGCCCACACCCTGCGACGCCACAACCCGCAGCTGCGTGTCGTGGCGGTCGAGCCGGCCGAGTCGCCGGTGCTCTCGGGTGGCCCGAGCGGTGCGCACAACACCGACGGCATAGGCGTCGGCTTCGTGCCACCGCTCTTTCGCCGCGCCGAGGTCGACGAGATCCTCACCGTCTCGACCGCGGATGCGAAGGCGATGGCGCGGCGCCTCGGGCGCGGGGAGGCGATCTTCGCCGGCACCTCGACCGGCGCCAACGTGGTGGCGGCGCTGCGCGTCGCGGCACGGCTCGCCCCGGAGGTAACGGTGGCAACGATCGCGATCGACTCGGGGCTGCGCTACCTGAGCACCGATCTCTACCGCAACTGAGTCAGGGGCGCGCGATGCCGTCCGACGCGACGCGCGCGCTCAGGCGGCTCATCGTCATGAGCGCGCTGGCGCGACTTGCCTTCGCCGGCGCGGTGGGCCTGTCTGTCGACGAGTCGTATACGGTGGCGATCAGCCGCCACTTCGCCTTGAGCTACTTCGATCATCCGCCGCTGCACGTGTGGCTGGCAGGGGCATGGGCACGGCTCACGGGAAGCGAGCTGCCGCTGCTGATGCGCGTCCCCGACATCGTCATGTTCGCCGCATCGACTGCAATCCTCTATCGCCTCACTGCCGCGGCGTACGGCGCGCGTGCCGCGCTCTGGGCGGCACTGGCTTTCAATCTCGCCCCGCTGTTCACACTCAACACCGCCGGCGGCGTGCTGCCCGACGGGCCGCTGGTGCTCGGCGCGCTGCTCGCAGTCTGGTGCTTTGTCCGCGCGGTGCTGGCAGCGGCGCCGGATCCCACGGGGCGCTCGTGGATGCTCGGCGCCGGAACGGCCGGGGGCCTCGCGCTCCTCTCGAAGTACACCGCGGTGTTTCCACTTCTCGCGCTCGGGGCTTATCTGCCGCTCTGCCGGCCGCGATGGCTGCGCGAGAGCGCCACCTGGCTCGCCGCGCTCATCGTCGTTGCGCTCGTCACGCCGGTCATCGTCTGGAACCACGCGCACGGCTGGGCGTCCTTCGCCTTCCAGGGGAGTCGGGCGTTGCCTGCCGGCGGGAGCGCTGCGCGGGCGGCGCTCGATTTCGCCGGACAGCTTCTCTACCTCCTGCCATGGATTGCCGCGCTGTTGCTGTGGGCGCTGGCACGCGCGCTACGCCGCGGCCCGGCGGATCCCGCCGGATGGCTCTTTGCGACGCTCGCGGTGGTGCCGATCGCCGCCTTCACGCTCATCGGCTTCTGGGCGAAGGTGCTGCCGCACTGGCCGGCGATCGGCTGGCTGTTCACCTTCCCGCTCGCCGGGCCGTTGCTCGCCGCCCTCGAGGCGCGCTCGCCGCGGCTGCTGCACGGCATCGCTATCGCGACCGCGCTGCTCCTCGTCGGCCTCGTCTCGCTGGTGGCGGTGCAGACCGCCACCGGGGCCCTCGGGCGGCTCGTGGCCCCGCTCGCCGCGCACGACCCGACGCTCGATCTTCTCGATTGGCGCGCCCTCGCCGACGCCACGGGGCGCTGGCAGCTGCGCCGGCGCGGCGTGGTGATCGTGACGGTGAGCTGGATCGATGCGGGCAAGGCCGACTATGCGCTGGGCGGAACGCTGCCGGTGCTGTGCGTGTCGGACGATCCCCGACAGTTCGGCCTGATGTATGACGAGCGCGCCTTCGCCGGGCGCGATGCGCTCATCGTCGCGGCCGCCGGTCGCGCGGACTGGCTCACGCGCGCCGCCGCGCACTTCCGCCGCGTCTTTCCCGCGCCGGACATCGTGGTACGCCGGGCGAGCGGCGAGGCGGCACTCACGCTGCACACCGCCTTCGGCTACGGTTACGAGCCGCGCCCGAGCAGCACGCCCAACGCGCGCTGACGCTGCGGCGGCTTCGGGCGTCACGCAGCCAGCGAGCGCCCCGCCCAGCGGTAGATCGCCCAGGTCACCAGCACGAAGGCGATGCCGCCGAGCCACTCGGAAGCGGTGGCAAACGAGTCTCCCACGACGCCGATCGGAAACGGGTTATTCGTGAACGCTACCAGCGCCGTGAAGATCACCGCCAGCACGCTCTCGCCCACGATCAGGCCGGAAGCGAGCAGCACACCCAGCTGTTTCGTGGCTTCTGGCTTCGCTGTCCCGTCGGCGCTTTTGGCGAACCACCAGCCCACCAGCGCGCCCACGGTGACCATCAGCGTCGATGCCGTAGGAAGATAGATGCCGAGGCCTACGGCGAGCGGCGGCAGGCGGAGCGTGCTGGTGGTTTTCGACAGCAGCCAGTCGAACGTGATGATGGCGGCCCCGATCACGGCGCCCCAACCCATCAATTGCCATTTCTCCGGGTCGTTCTGGATCACTGCCTGGGCCAGGGCCGATATGAGGCCCGCCTGGGGCGCCGGCAGCGCGTGGGCTGTCGCACCGGGAGCACCCGCAAAGCCATAAGCCTTGTTGACGAGGTCCAGCACCGGCGGGATGACCAGTGCACTGGCGACGACCCCGATCACCAGCGCCCACTGCTGTTTCGAGGGCGTCGATTCCACCAGCTGGCCGGTCTTGAGATCCTGCAGGTTGTTGTTGGCGATCGCCGCCACGTTGAATACCACCGCAGTGACGAACAGCGCGTAGGCCACGAGCGCCTTGCCCATCTGCGGTGGCAGCGCGGATTTGACGCTGACCACCAGGAACAGCGCCGTGGTGGCCACCACCAGGATGCCGATGCCCGAGAGCGGGCTGTTGGAGGCGCCAATGAGCCCCGCCATATAGCCGCAGACCGTCGAAACCAGGAAGCCGAGGACCACCACGATGACGATGCCGCCGACCGTGAGCAGCAGGGCATGCTCACCCAGGCCCGCGCCGCTCGCGAAGTTCCACAACAGCCAGCAGATGGGCAGGATGCACAGCAGCGACACGAGGCCCACCTGGTCCACAGGAATATCGTGCTCGGTGCGCGCCAGCGTGTCGCCCCGGCCCGCTTTGCGTGCACGGGACGAAGCAATGGCGCCTTTCAGTCCGCCGATAACCGGCTTCACGAGCTTGATGAGCGTCCAGATCGCAGACACGGCGATGGCACCGGCGCCCACATAACGCACGTAGTGGCTCCAGGTGGCACCGGCGATGGCTGCCGCATCGCCGGCAGCCGGATGCAGGGCGCTGTAGTGCGGCACGCCCCAGCCCCAGCCGATGATGGCGCCCACGGCCATCGCGACACCCACGCTGATGCCCACCAGGTGGCCGATGCCGAAGAGCGCGAAGGAGAGCTGGAAATCGAAGCCAGTGACGGGCGCCTGTGGATCATTGCCCAGGCGGAAGCTGTGGGCCACGTCCTGCAGGAACAGCCGCATCTGCACCATCACCAGGAACAGGGCGGAAATGAGTGAACCCATCAGCACGGCCTTCAGGCCCTTGCCACTGGATTCCACCGAATCCTTGTCGGCGACATCGCCCGAACCGACCTTGATGACCTCGGCGCAGGCGGTGCCCTCTGGATAGGGCAGATCTGATTGGGTCACCAGCGCGCGGCGCAGGGGGATGGAGTACATGACCCCGAGGATGCCGCCCGCGGCGCAGATGGCGACCGACTCCCAGTAGGGGAAGCCGGTCCACCAGCCGATCATGATGAAACCGGGCAGCACGAAGATGATCGAGGACAGCGTGCCGGCGGTAGACGCCACCGTCTGCACGATGTTGTTCTCCTGGGCGCTGGTGTTGCCGAGCCAGCGCAGCATCGCCATGGAGATGACCACCGCAGGGATGGACGTGGAGAAAGTGAGCCCGGCCTTGAGGCCGAAGTAGACGTTGGCGGCAGTGAACACCACGGTGAGTACCACGCCGATGATCAACGCGCGCAGCGTCAGCTCGATGCGCTGCTCCAGCGCGCCACGCAGGTTGAGCTCGGCGCTCGATTCCGTGTTCATAGCCTTGACCCCCAGTGTTGATGTTTTGTCCAGCGTGTCAGGCGCGCGCACGCAGCGCCTCCTCGAGCGCCGCGGTCAGCGGCTTGAGGAAGAAGGCCTCCTCCGGCATGAGATGCGCCTCGATCCCGTGCCGCTTGAGCGTCGCGGCCACCACCGGGCCGACCGCCGCGACCAGCGTGCGCGCGAGTGCGGCGCTCACCTCTCCCGCGGGCGCGAAGGCGAACAATCGCTCGATCTGCGGCGTGCTGGTGAAGGCGATCGCGTCCACGGTGCCGGCCGCCAGCCGCTCGAGCAGGCGGTGCACCGCGGCATCGTCGGCGGCATCGGCATAGACGTAGGGCGCCACCGTGTGCACCCGGGCGCCCGCGCGCTCGAGAAACTCAATGAGCGGCCGGTTGGGCTCGGTGCCGTAGAGCTGCACGCCAACCCCTCGCCCACTGAGATTCTCACCCGCAAGGCTCGCCATGATGCCCGTGGTGGTCGGCTGCGCCGCGGCGAGGTCGCTCTTGAGCCCGAGCTCGCGCAGCGCCCGCGCGGGCTTCGGGCCCCGGGTGATCTTGCGCACGCGGGCGAGCGATTCGAGGAAGGGTGGCCTGAGCGCGGGCTCGTGGCGCTCGATGCACGAGAGCAGCCGCCGCAGCCCCTCGCCGGTGGTGAGGATCAGGTCATCGCACGAACCGTGCGCGAATGCCCGGGCAAAGGCGAGCAGCGGCGCGGGATCGGGCGCATCGCGGATGGCGATGAGCGGACAGCGCAGCACGGTCGCGCCGCGCCGCTCGAGGAGTGCCGCAAACACCTCGAGCTCGCGTGCTTCGGGCACGGCAATGGTGCGGCCGGCGAGCGGGGAGGGATCCATCAGGGAAGCCATCTTAGCCCCGCCCTGCCGAAGGCGCCTGTGCCGGCGGGATTTGCGGGAAAGCGGCCGTGGGCGCCCTCGCGCGGTATGCTCCGCCCCTGGGCGCGAGCCCTCGCGCACCGCCGGCAGGAACAAACAACATGCTCAAGTTCTTCGTGGGTTTTCTCATCGCGATCATCATCGGCGTGGCGGGCTTCACCTGGTTCACGCTGCACTGGGCGTACGCCGACGGCGAGCGCGCCGGGTTCCTGCAGAAGTTCTCCCGCAAGGGATGGATATGCAAGACCTGGGAGGGACAGATGGCACTCGTGACGCTCCCGGGCACGGTTGCCGAGAAGTTCGATTTCACGGTGCGCGACGACGACATCGCCAAGCAACTCAGTGCCAACATCGGCAAGCGCATGTCGGTGCACTATGAGCAGCGCAAGTGGATCCCCACCTCCTGCTTCGGCGACACCGAGTACTTCGTGACGAAGATGGACGTGGCGTCGGCGGCCGAGCCGATGACCCCGCAGTAGCCCGGGTCCGCGCGGCGCGCCGCGCTCACCAGGTGCACTGCTGGCCCTGGTTCTGCTCACCGAGCCACTCGATCAGCGGCTGAAAGTACTCGGTGATGGCGCTCGCGTCGATGTCGCGCGTGCCGGTGAGCTTCTCCAGCGCATCCTGCCAGGGCTCCGAGGCGCCGAGCTTCAGCATGTCGGCAAACCTTCTCCCCGCGGCCTCGCTGCCGTAGTTGGAGCACTCGTAGAGCGGACCCTGGTGGCCGGCGGCCCTGCATAACGCCCGGTGGAACTGGAACTGCAGGATGTAGGAAAGGAAGTAGCGCGTGTAGGGCGTGTTGGCAGGGATGTGGTACTTGGCGCCGGGATCGAAGTCCGCCTCACTGCGCGGCACGGGCGGGGCGATGCCCTGGTAGCGCCGCCGCAGCTCCCACCAGGCGCTGTTGTAGTTCTGCGGCGTGATCTCACCGGCGAATACCTTCCAGCGCCACTGGTCGATGAGCCGCCCGAAGGGCAGGAACGCCACCTTCTCCAGCGCAATCTTCATCTGCTCGTTGATGAGCGCCTCGCGGCTCGGTGTGACCGGGCGGATCAGCCCGATCCGCGCGAGATACGCCGGCGTCACGGACAGGTTGACGGTGTCGCCGATCGCCTCGTGGAAGCCGTCGTTGGCGCCGTCACGGAACAGATACGGCTGCTGTGCGTAGCTGACGAAATAGTAGACGTGCCCGAGCTCGTGATAGATGGTGAAGAGGTCCTCCTCGGTGGGCGTGAGACACGCCTTGATGCGCACGTCGCCCGCGCTCGCCATGTCCCAGGCGCTCGCGTGACAGACCACCTCGCGATCCCGCGGGCGGGTGAGCATCGAGCGCTGCCAGAACGACTGCGGCAGCTGCGGAAAGCCGAGCGAGGTGTAGAAGCTCTCGGCCGAGCGCGTCATGCGCACAGCGTCCCATTTGCGGGCCTTGAGCAGCGCGTCGGGGCTCTCGAGGCTCGCGAGCGGATACGGCCTGAGCAGGTCCGGGTAGATCTTGCTCCAGTGCTGTGCCCACATGTTGCCGAGCAACTGTGCCGGGATCGGCTGGCCCGCAGGCACCTTGTCCTCGCCGTAACGTTTCGCGAGCCGTGCGCGCGCGTAGCAGTGCAGCGCGTCGTAGAGCGGCTTAACCTGCTGCCACAGCCGCTCGGACAGCGCGTCGAACTCCTCGGGCGGCATGTCGTAGCCGCTGCGCCACATGACGCCGAGATCGCGGAAGCCGAGCGAGCGGGCCCCCTCGTTGGCGAGCGCGACGAACTGCGTGTATTCCTCGCGCATGCCGGCGCCGACGCCGTGCCAGCCTTTCCAGGCTTCGGTGAGCTCGGCGTAGTTGCGGCTGTTGGCGAGGATCTCCTCGAGCTGGTCGATGTTCTTGCAGGAGGCGGGCCCGCTCGG
>DATIZW010000236.1:0-5255 GCA_035516875.1 Steroidobacteraceae bacterium | reverse complement strand
CGAGTCAGCCCTCGACCAGCGACTTGAGCCTTCCGAGCACCTGATCCCACTGCTCCGACACCCGGGCCAGGTAATCCTTGAGCTCGTTCAGCGGCGCAGGATCGAAGGCGAAGCGGCTCTCACGCCCCGAGCGCACGCTGTGCACGATGCCGGCGCTCTCGAGCACGCGCAGGTGCTTGGTGATCGCCTGGCGCGTCATCCGCGAGCCGCCGGTGAGCTGCGCGATGGAGCGTGGCTCACCCGCTGACAGCGCCGTGACCAGGGACAGACGCGTCTCGTCTCCGAGCGCCGCGCACACCGTGGCGTGCTGCCGCCGCTTTGCGCTGCCGCCCTCAGGAGCGAGCCGCGACATGGCCGGCGATGTTCTGCAGCTGCGTGCTCCAGCCGCTGTCGTTCATGCGCAGCGCCTCGGGTCCGCGGTCCGCGGGAAGCCTGGCGAAGCCCGACTCGGTGAGCAGCAGCAGCGTGCCGCCGCTTGCGGTCGGCTCGAGGCGAAACTCCACGAGCGTCGGCGGCTCCTGCGAGTAGTCCTTCTTCGGGTCGATGGCGTAGGGGTGCCAGGTGAAGCTGAAGAGCCGTTCGGGCTCGATCTTCTGTATCACCGCCTGCCAGCGAAGGTGCTCGTAGCCGGGGTAGGTGATCTGGCCGCAGGCGGGCTGACCGGCGACGAACGGACCCTCGACCTTGACCCGAAACCACGCGCCGAACTCGCGATAGTCGGTGAGGGCTCGCCACACGCGTGACACGCTTGCCTTGATCTCGATGCGTTTCTCGATCTGGTTCTGCATATTGGCAACCTCCGGGTTGCATATTAGCGCAGCCCTGCAGATATGCAACCGAAAAGTTGCTCAAGGGGTCAGGTTGCGGCGACGTCGGCCCGATCCGGGCGAGGTGCTCCAGTGCCTTTACAGCCTGCGGCCGCTCAGGTAGAGATTCCCTCGTGAATCCTGAGCAATCCCCTCGCAGCGCACCGGTCGTGGCGATCGTCGGTGCCACGGGCGCCGTCGGCGTGGAGCTGTTGCGCTGCCTCGAGCAGCGACGCTTCCCGCTCGCGGAGCTGCGACTGTTCGCCTCGGCGCGCTCGGCCGGCAAGACGCTCGAGTTTCGCGGCCAGCCGCTCGCGGTACGCGAGCTCGGCGAGGACAGCTTCCGTGGCATCCATCTCGCGCTGTTCTCCGCCGGCGGCGCGACGTCGAAACGTTTCGCGCCGATTGCGGTCGCTGCCGGTACCACCGTGGTCGACAACTCCTCGGCGTTTCGCATGGACCCCGAGGTGCCGCTGGTGGTACCGGAGATCAACGCACAGACGATTCGCAGTCACCGGGGCATCATCGCCAATCCCAACTGCAGCGCGATCATCTCGATCACTCCCTTGTGGCCCGTACATCGCGCCAACCGCATCACGCGGCTCACACTCGCCACTTACCAGGCAGCTTCCGGCGGCGGCGCCGCGGCGATGCACGAGCTGCGCGAGTCGACGCGTGCCTATCTCGAGGGACGCTCCTACGAGAACAAGGTGCTGCCGCACCCGTACGCGTTCAACCTCTTCAGTCACAACACGCGCATCGATCCGGTCACCGGCTACAACGAGGAAGAGACCAAGGTCATCCAGGAGACCCGCAAGATCTTCGGTGATCAGCAGATCCGTATCTCGGCCACCTGCGTGCGCGTGCCGGTGCTGCGCGCCCACTCGGTAGCCATCAGCTTCGAGTGCGAGCGCCCGATTACCCCCGCCGAAGTGCGCGCGCTGCTCGAGGGTGCTCCCGGAGTGAAGCTGGTGGACGACCGCGAGCGCAACTATTTCCCGATGCCGCGCGATGCCTCCGGGCAGGACGCGATCCTCGTTGGGCGCATCCGCCAGGATCTGAGCGATCCGAGCGGCCGCTCGATCGCGCTGTTCGTCGCCGGGGATCAGCTGCTCAAGGGCGCCGCGCTAAATGCGGTGCAGATCGCCGAGTTGCTCTGAGTCGGCCGCGCGACGTACTCAACGCGGTGCAGTCTCTCGCGGACTTGCGAAGGGGATGAGCGCCGGCACCTGCGCGCTGTAGCGCACGTACTCGCCAGGGAAGGTCTCGCGCATGAAGCGCTCCTCGAGGCGGGAGGTGCTGGTAATGAGCAAGGCAGCAATCAGCCAGCACCTGCCCCAGGCCAGCCAGGCAGACGCAATCAGGTGCCGGTACCACTGAGCGTCGTGCGGCACGGAGCTACCCGAGGAGTGCGCCGCGGCGGAATCCGTTCACAGCAGATCCTTGATGCGGTACCAGAGCATCGCCAGCACCAGCGCCGGGCGGCGCAGCGCCATGCCGCCGGGGAAGTTGGCGTGGGGAATGCGGGCAAACACGTCGAAGCGCCCCGCGGTGCCGGCGACGGCCTCGGCGGCCAGCTTGCCGGCGATGCCGGTGAGCGCGATGCCGTGACCGGAAAAGCCCTGCAGGAAGTAGACGTTCGGCGCGAGGCGCCCGAAGTGCGGCGCGCGATTGAGCGTAATGTCCACCTCACCGCCCCAGGCATAGTCGATCCGCACGTCCTTGAGTTGGGGAAAGACTTTCAGCATGCGCGTGCGCGTGGCGGTCGGCGCGTCAAAGGTGCTCAGGCCCGAGTAGTTGACGCGGCCACCGAAGAGCAGCCGGTGATCGGCAGAGCGGCGGAAATAATCCAGCACCCAGTTCATGTCGCTCACCGCGGTATTGTTGGCGATGAGCTGCCGCGCGCGCTCGGCACCGAGCGGCTCGGTCGCGACGATGTAGGTGGCGACCGCCATGATCTTGGCGGCGAGCTGCGGCGCGGTTGCTCCGAGGTATACGTTGCCGCACAGCACCAGGTGGCGGGCGCGTACCTCGCCGTGCGCCGTCGCAATGCGCACCCGTGAGCCGGCGGCGGCGGCGAAGGAGTGGGCCCGGCTGCCCTCGAAGATGCGCGCTCCGAGCGACTCGGCGGCGCGCGCCAGCCCGAGGGTGTAGTTGAGCGGATGCAGGTGACCACTGTTGCTGTCGTAGAGGCCACCGAGGTAGCGATCGGTGGCGAGTACCGCGCGTAGCTCCTCGCGCGACATGTAGCGCAGACTCTCGTAACCGTATCCATCGCGCAGCTGCGCGAGCTCGGCGGCGAGCTCGCGCCCATGGCGCTCCTTCACCGCTGTCTGCAGGTGCCCGCTCACCCAGTCGCAGTCGATGGCATAGCGGTGCATCAGCTCGCGCATCAGCGAGAGCCCCTCGATCGACACATTCCACACCGCGCGGGCCTCGCTGCGGCCGATGAGACGGCTGAGTTTCCCCTGCCCGCAGGCAACGCCGAAGATCGCCTGGGCACCGCTGCGGCCGGAGGCTCCCCACCCCACGCGGTGCTCCTCGAGCACTACGACCGAGAGGCCCCGCTCGGCGAGGTGCAGCGCACTCGAGCAGCCGGCGATGCCCGCACCGACGACGCACACGTCGCAGTCGAGTGCGCCCTCGAGCGCTGCGCGCTCGGGAGCCGCGCGCGCGGTGCTCGCGTAGTAAGAGGTGACATAAGGCTCTCGCGCCATGGGGTCTTGCCGTGGGGCCGCCCCAAGAGTGTTTAAGATATTCATAAGGCCGGACCCGGGCAGCCGGCGCGGAGCATAGCGAGCGGCGGGGGCGCGCGGCAAATCCGGCCGCCGGACCGGGGCATCGGAAGCCCATTGTCAAGCCATTACCGCAATCCTGCGGCCCGCTGCAAGCTGAGGCTTCCGCGGCCAAGCTGTGGTCTAATAGGCTGGTAGCCCCGGAGAGTTTGCCCGGGCGGCTTGTTTAGGATACTAGACAGCGCCTGGGCCCCGAGCCGTCATGGCATCCGCCCACCCACTCATAGGTATTCCGGCCGACCGGCGTGTCGTCGGCGCGCACCCGTTTCACATGGTCGGGGAGAAGTACGCCCGGGCGCTGCTCGATGCGTCGGGCGCGGCGCCGCTGCTGATCCCCTCGCTCGCCGAGGAGCTGCGCTTCGAGGAGCTGCTCGAGCGGCTGGATGGGCTTCTGTTCACGGGCAGCCCGTCGAACGTCGAGCCGCACCATTACCAGGGCGAAGCGAGCGCACCGGGTACCCTGCACGATCCGGCGCGCGATGCCACGACGCTGCCGCTCATCCGTAAGGCGGTCGAGTCGGGGGTGCCGATATTCGGCATCTGCCGCGGCTTCCAGGAGATGAACGTCGCCTTTGGCGGCACGCTCCATCAGAAGCTGCACGAGGTACCC
Organism: Steroidobacteraceae bacterium; assembly: GCA_035516875.1. Taxonomy (GTDB): domain Bacteria; phylum Pseudomonadota; class Gammaproteobacteria; order Steroidobacterales; family Steroidobacteraceae; genus 13-2-20CM-66-19. The sequence continues at coordinate 1,044 of DATIZW010000236.1, read as the reverse complement.
GGACACCTCGACCATCGCGATGACGAATCGCAGCCGCTCGAGGTGCAGTACGGTCCGGCGCACGACGTCACGCTCGAGCCGGGCGGAGTGCTGCGCGCGCTCGCCGACCGCGACTCGATCCGCGTGAACTCACTCCACAGCCAGGGCATCGCGCGGCTGGGAAAGGGGCTCGCGATCGAGGCGCGCGCACCGGACGGCGTGGTCGAGGCTTTCCGCGTGCGTGACGCGCGCCGCTTTGCGCTCGCGGTCCAGTGGCACCCCGAGTGGCGGGTGATGAGTAACTCGTTTTCGCGCGCGCTGTTCGCCGCCTTCGGAAAGGCGGCCTCAGAGCGCGCGCATTCCAGGTGAAAGGTCCTTCCCATGGTGAGTGAGATACGGCAATTCTTCCGCGATCACGGTATCTCCGAGGTGGAGGCCATCATTCCGGACATGGCCGGCATTGCGCGCGGCAAGATCATGCCCGCGGAGAAGTTCGCCGAGGACGGCGGCATGCGCTTGCCCGAGAGCGTGTTCCTGCAGACCGTGACCGGTGACTATCCGCCCGAGACCGGCGAGGCCATGAGTCCGGCGGAGATCGACATCGTCCTCAAGGCCGATCCCAAGACGGTACGGCGCGTGCCGTGGGCGGCCGAGCCCACCGCGCAGGTGATCCACGACTGCTTCTATGCCGATGGCCGGCGCGTGTCGATGGCGCCACGCCACGTGCTGCGCCACGTGCTCGAGCTCTACGCGCAGCGCGGCTGGGATCCGGTCGTGGCTCCGGAGCTCGAGTTCTACCTGGTGGAGCAGAACAAGGACGCCGACTATCCGCTCAAGCCCCCGGTAGGCCGCTCCGGGCGCGCCGAGCCCGGCCGTCAGTCCTACAGCATCGCCGCGGTGAACGAGTTCGACCCGCTGTTCGATGACATCTACCAGTTCTGCGAAGACCAGGACATCGAGATCGATACCCTGATCCACGAGGACGGGCCGGCGCAGATGGAGATCAACCTGATCCACGGCCAGCCCCTCGATCTCGCCGACCAGGCGTTTCTCTTCAAGCGCACC
>DATIZW010000235.1:0-4623 GCA_035516875.1 Steroidobacteraceae bacterium | reverse complement strand
CTCTACTCGCTGGCGACTTACGGCAACGCCGGGTTCCTGCGCGAGCAGGTCTGCAAGTACATGTGCCCGTACGCGCGCTTCCAGAGCGCGATGTTCGACAAGGACACCCTGATCATCTCCTACGACGAAGCGCGCGGCGAGCCGCGCGGGGCCCGCCGGCGCGGCAGTGCGGCGCGCCCGCAGGGGCTCGGCGACTGCATCGACTGCACGCTGTGCGTGCAGGTCTGCCCGACCGGCATCGACATCCGCAAGGGGCTGCAGTACGAGTGCATCGCCTGCGGCGCCTGCATCGACGCCTGCGACGACGTCATGGACAAAATGGGCAGCGCGCGCGGACTGATCCGTTACACCACCGAGCACGCGCTGCACGGCAAGCCGACCCACCTGATGCGAACGCGCATGCTGGTCTACGCGTCACTGCTTGCCGTCGGTACCGGCGCGCTCTTCTACTCCCTGTTCACGCGCACGCCGCTCATCCTCGACGTCATCCGCGACCGCAATGCACTGTACCGGGAAGTCCGCGGCGAGCGCATCGAGAATGCCTACACCCTCAAGGTGATCAACCTCGACGACAAGCCGCACCGCTACCGTCTGGCGGTCAGCGGCATGAATGAGCTCGAGGTGCTCGCGCCCCCTGGGCTGATCGAGGCCGGCCCCGGCAGCGTCAGCACGATTGCCGCGCGCCTGCAGGCACCGGGTGCCGTGGCGGGCGGCGTGCATCCGATCACACTCACGCTCGCCGCGGTGGATGCGCCAGCCATCGCTGTCCACGAGAAAGCCCGCTTCATAGGACCGCAGTCATGAACACCGCCCTCCTGCCCTGGTACCGGCACTTCTGGCCCTGGTTCGTGCTCGCGCTGCTTTCGAGCGCGGTGGCCGGGAGCCTCGTGAGCGCCTACCTCGCCGTGCACACGAGCGACGTCGTGCTCGAGCACGCCGACGCCTCGGAGTAGCCCCGCGTGAGCAATGCAGCCGTCGAGGAACGTTGCTTTCATTGCGGTGGCCCGCTGCCGTGGGGGGCGCGCCGCACGCTCAAGGTCGGCGGCGTGCCACACGCGGTATGTTGCGGCGGTTGCGAGGCCGCGGCGACGCTCATCCTCTCGCAGGGCCTCGGGCGCTACTACGAGTTCCGCGAGAGTCCCGGGCCGATGGCTGCCGGCGGCACGCACGACTGGACGGTGTTCGATCGCGAAGCGTCGCTGCGCCGCTACACGCACGAGCGCACCGACGGTGAGCGCGAGGCGAGCCTGCAGATCGAAGGACTGCACTGCGCGGCCTGCGCCTGGCTGATCGAGAGCAGCCTGCGCCGCCTCGCCGGCGTCAGCGACATCCAGGTAAACCCTTCAGCCGCACGCGCCGCGCTGCGGTTCGATCCGCGCCGGGTGAGCTTCGGCGCCGTGCTCGCGGCCATCCGGGCGCTCGGCTTCGTGCCCCTGCCGCTCGCCTTTGCTGGCGGCGCGACAGCGGACTTCAACGCCGAGCGCCGCACGGCCTTGAAGCGCCTGGCGGTCGCGGGCTTTGGAATGATGCAGGTCATGACCTACGCCACCTCGCTCTACGCCGGTGCGATGGACGGCATCACGCCGGACCTCGAGCAGTTGCTGCGCTTCGTGAGCCTCATCGTGACGACCCCGGTGGTGCTCTACGCGGCGCAACCGTTCTTCGTCGGCGCGTGGCGCAGCCTGCGCGCACGCACACCGGGCATGGATGTGCCGGTGGCGCTCTCGATCGGCGGCGCGTACCTGTGGAGCGTCGTGGCGACGCTGCGCGGCAGCGGTACGGTGTACTTCGATTCCGCGGTGATGTTCACGTTCTTCCTCCTCCTCGGCCGCTACGTCGAGATGTCGCTGCGGCATCGCTCGGGGCTGCAGCACGACGCGCTCGCGCGACTCCTGCCGGAGAGCGTGCTGCGGCTGCGCGGCGCGACGACCGAGCGCGTGATCGCCGACGAGCTGCGCGCGGGCGATTGCGTGCGCGTGCTGCCCGGGGAGCGAGTGCCCGCAGACGGGACGATCGCGAGCGGCACCACCGAGATCGACGAATCGCTCCTCACCGGCGAGTCGCTGCCACGGCCGCGCGCGGTGGGTGACACGGTGCTCGCCGGGACGCTCAATCTCACCGGTCCGATCGAGGTGATGCTCGAGCGCGTGGGGCACAGCTCGACCCTGGCCGCGGTGGCACGCCTGCTCGAGCGCGCACAAGGTTCGCGGCCGCGTGTGGCCGATCTCGCCGATCGCTTTGCGGTGTGGTTCGTGAGCGCGGTGCTGCTGCTTGCGGCCGTTGCGGGGCTGTACTGGCTGCACGTCGATGCCGCGCGGGCGTTTCCCACGGTGCTCGCCGTGCTGGTCGTCACCTGCCCCTGCGCCCTGTCGCTCGCGACGCCTGCGGCACTTGCCGCGGCGACGAGCGCTCTCGCCCGCGAGGGGCTCCTCGTCACGCGCACCCGCGCCATCGAGCACCTCGCGCGCGCGGACTGCCTGGTGCTCGACAAGACCGGAACACTGACGCGCGGCGAGCCGCGACTCGAGGCGTGGACGGTGCTCGACCCGCGGCTGTCAGCCGAGCGCTGCCTCGCCATCGCTGCGGCGCTCGAGAGCCACTCCGGACATCCGCTGGCGCGTGCCTTCGCCCATCTCGAGCCCGCCGCGCAGGTGAGCGACGTAGCCTGCGTCCCGGGGCGCGGCGTCGAGGCCATGGTCGCGAGCGTGCGCTACCGGATCGGGCGTCTGGAATACGTGCTCGCAGCCTGCCCGGGCGCTCCCGCGCGCGAGGCGGCGAGCGGCGAGGAGGAACGCACCAGTGTGGTGCTCGGTGACCCCACCGGTGTCCTCGCCGTGTTTCATCTCGCGGACGCGTTGCGTGCCGATGCGCGCGCGGCACTCGAGCGGTTGCGCTCGCTCGGTCTCGTGCCGCAGATCGCAAGCGGCGATCGAGCGGGTGCAGTGGCGGCAATTGCGCGTGCGCTGGGACACCTCCCGCAGCGATCCGACCTGTCCGCTGCCGACAAGCTCGCACTGGTGCAGGCCCTGCAGGCTGGCGGTCATCGGGTGGCGATGGTCGGCGACGGCGTGAACGATGCGCCGGTGCTCGCCGCCGCAGACGTGTCGGTCGCGATCGGCAGCGGTACCGACCTGGCCAAGGTGAGCGCGGACGTCGTGCTGCTCGGTGACGGCCTCACGCCGCTCGTCGCTGCAGTGCTCATCTCGCGGCGAACCCTGCACATCATCCGCCAGAACCTGATCTGGGCAGCGCTCTACAACGGCACCGCGGTGCCGCTGGCCGCCGGCGGTTACCTCGAGCCCTGGATGGCGGCGATCGGTATGTCGGCGAGCTCGCTCTTCGTGGTGCTGAACGCCATGCGGCTGCTGCGCGGCGCGGCACCCCGGTCCGCCCGGCTCGAGCATACGGCTCCGGCGGGAGCTCACGTGTGAGCATCCTCTACCTGCTCATCCCGCTCGGACTCGTCCTGCTCGTGCTGGCGCTGTGGGCGTTCTTCTGGGCAGTTCGCGAGGGGCAGTTCGATGACCTCGATACGCCCGGCGTGCAGCTGCTGCTCGATGACGACGACGCGCCGCCCGGGGATCCGCCGGCGAGCGATCGCGATGGGTGAGCTCGCGTGGATGACGGCGTTTCTGGCGGGCCTCCTCGGCAGCGGCCACTGCCTCACGATGTGCGGCGGTATCGCCGCGGCGCTCGGCGCCGGCGGCGCGCGGCGTGCCTGGCAGCCGCTCCTCTACCAGTTGGGTCGACTCAGCGGTTATGCCATCGCCGGCGGCATCGCCGGTACAGTGGGGGCCGCCGCCGGCTTTGCGTTCGCCCTCAGCCGCTGGAGCGAGCTGCTGCGCCTCGCCACCGCAGCGGTGGTCATCGGGATCGGCCTCGACATCGCCTTAGGGTCGGGCACGCTCACGCGCTGGCTGCGCGTACCGGAGCGCCTCGGGGCGCTGCTGTGGCGGCGCTTCGCACCCGCTGCACGGACCCGGCTGCCCGCCTCCCCGGCACTGAGGGCGCTGGCCTTCGGCGTGCTGTGGGGCTGGTTGCCGTGCGGGCTGGTCTACTCGGTGTTGCTCGCCGCCGCGGTGGCTGGCAGTGCCGCACGGGGCAGCGCCACCATGGTGGCCTTTGGCCTCGGCACGTTGCCGGCGATGAGCGGCCTGAGTTACCTCGGGCGGCGCCTGCCGCGCCGGGACGGGACGCTCGCCCGGCTGCTCGGCGCCACGCTGGTCGCCTGCGGACTGTGGACCGCCGCACTGCCGCTCGCGTTCCTCACGGGCGCGCAGCCTCACGCGCATCATCACGACATGCCGATGCGCTGAGCGCTCCGGCTAGGTAGTAACCACAGTGTCGCCGGCGTACCGGATGGAATTAGGGTCGGGCACCGCTGCTGCCGCCCGAGGGCGGTGGACGGCGGACCCCGGAGGAAACCCTGGCCGCGGGGGCGCAGTCACTGCAACAATCGGCGTGTGGCACGCTGTAGAGACGTCCGGAAGCAATGGGTTCACCGCATTTTCGACACATGCCGTAAGTGCCGTCCTCGAGACGTCGCAATGCGCTCTCGATGTCGCGCAGCTCCGCCTCGGTGTTGAGACGTATGCACGAAAGGACCTCGTCGTTGGCGCGTTG
>DATIZW010000234.1:0-19328 GCA_035516875.1 Steroidobacteraceae bacterium | reverse complement strand
CCGGTGAGGATGTTGACCACACCGGGCGGGAAGCCCGCCTCGAGAATGAGCTCGCCCAGACGCAGCGCCGTGAGCGGGGTCTGCTCGGCGGGCTTCAGGACCACGGTGCAGCCGGCGGCGAGGGCCGGACCCAGCTTCCAGGCGCACATGGCGAGCGGGAAATTCCACGGCACGATCGCCGCAACCACGCCCACCGGCTCGCGCGCAGTGTAGGTGTGGAACTTGGCCCCGGGCGGACCGTGAATCGAGGTATTGAAGGTCGAGCCCTCGATCTTCGTCGCCCAGCCGGCCATGTAGCGGAAGTAGTCGCGCGCACCCGGGATGTCGACGATGCTCGCCATGAACTTGGTCTTGCCGTTGTTGATGCTTTCGAGCTCGGCGAGCTCATCGGCGTTCTTCTCGATGAGATCCGAGAGTTTCCACAGGAGCGCCTCGCGCTGCACGGGCAGCATGTCGGGCCAGGCGCCCTTCTCGAATGCGACGCGCGCGGAGGCCACGGCGCGATCGACATCCTCGGCATTGGCATCGACCACGGCGCTGATCTCACGCCCGGTAGCCGGATCGCTCACGGGCACGCGCTTGGAGGAGCGGGGCTCGACCCACTCACCGCCAATCAACAGCTTGGGCGCGCGCTTGAGGAAGCGGGCGACCGCGGGAGACGGGTCGGGTTGCGCGGCAATCGACGCGAGCGAAGCGTTCACGGCATGATCTCCTGCATTGACGATGAGGGCTGGACGTCCGGACCGCTAGTCTAATCCGGCGCCTCGTTCCGTCATACACTTGGCCCCAAGAGGGGGGAGAGGCATGGCTCAAGTGGAGGTGTTCTCGACCGCGGGGCTGCCGCCGCATCAGCGCATCGATTACTGGAATGCGCTCACCGGGGATGCCCTGACCCAGCTGGTCGCCGACCCTCTCGACCGCCGCGCATTCTGCGGCCGGCTGGCTGTGACCCAGGTGGGCCAGATCCGCATCGCCGAAGTCACCTCGGATGCCGCAGTCGTACGCCACGCCAAGCACCACATCTCCCGCAGTCACGATCCGAAGTTCTTCCTGTGCCTGCAGCTCGACGGCGTCAGCGTCAACCGGCAGCAGGGACGCGAAGCCGTACTGCACAGCGGTGACTTCACGCTCTTCGACAGCTCGCGTCCCTACGAGGTGAACTTCGACACCTCCAACCGCATGCTGGTGCTGTGCATGGCGCAGGCGGACCTGCGGCGCCGCATGGCGAATCCCGAAGCCTTCGTCGCGCTCACCATGGCGGGCCACCGCGACTTCTCGGGCCTGCTGTCGGGCTTTCTGTGTCAGTTCTGGCGCCAGCGCTGCAGCGAAGGCGACATGCTGCTCGGCACGCGCTTCAGCGAGGCGGTGCTCGACCTGCTCGCCAGTGCCTACGCCCCGCTCGTGGGCAGCGTTGCCCAGGCATCCTCGCTCGCCGTGGCGCGCCGCGAACAGGTGCGCTCCTTCATCGAGTCGCATCTGCACGAACCGCGGCTCACGCCGAGCAGCGTGGCCGAGGCGTTGCGGATGTCCTCGCGCTATCTGCACCAGGTGTTCAACGATGACGGCGAGACCGTGGCGCGCTACATCCTGCGCCGCAGGCTCGAGGAGTGCGCGCGGGCGCTCACCGATGCAGCGCAGGGCCGGCGCACCGTCACCGAGATCGCCTTTCGTCACGGCTTCAACGACGCCTCACACTTCGGCCGCGTGTTCCGCGAGCACTTCGGTGTCACGCCGCGCGAATACCGGCGCCAGGGCGAACCCGCCTAGCGCGCCACCCGCGCGCGCCGATGGAACACTCTTTGCGCGCGCACGGTCGGATCGCTGCGGGCTTATCATCGCACTCTAAGACATTGACTTCGCACGGGATGCCGCCATGAGTTCAAGCTCGAGCAAAGCCGCCTTCCCCCTGCCCTCGCAGGTCGAATCCGCCCCCGGCGCGGACGGCTGGCAGGACATGTACCCGTTCTTCACCCGCTTCCGTCCCGAGGACGATCAGCGCTTCTGGTTCTACAACTCGATGCACTTCCCGGAGCCCATGCCGGCCTTCGACGTGATTACCGCCGAAGTGCCTTATCAGGCGATGGGCGCCTTCACCACGCGCGTGTTCGCGCTGCCGACGGCGCTCGGCGTCGATCACCGCATCATCAACGGCCGCGTCTACATCACCGCGAACGCGGTGACCGATCCGAAGCAGATCGAAAAGCGCCTGGCGATCTTCCAGAAGCGCGCCGGGCATTACTTCGCCAACTGGAATGCGCTCTACGCCCAGTGGGAGAAGCGCATCCTCGCCCTGATCGCGGAAGTGGATGCGATCCAGGTGCCCACGCTCGGTGAGTTCGAGGATGCGGCGACCGTCGAGCAGGCGCGCGGCATCGCCGCCAATCACTACGTGCGCGAGGCCTACCACCGCACCATCGAGAGCTACTCGAAGATGTGGCAGCACCACTTCGAGTTCCTGATGCTGGGCTATGGCGCCTATCTGGTGTTTTTCCAGTTCTGCAAGAAGGCCTTTCCGGAGATCAGCGACCAGACGGTGGCGCGCATGGTCGCCGGCATCGAAGTGCTCATGTTCCGTCCCGACGATGAGCTGCGCGCGCTCGCGCGGCTCGCGGTGGAACTCAAAGTGGACGATGCCTTCGCCGGCAGCGGCTCACCGCAGTCGATGCTCGATGCGGTGGCCAAGAAGGGCGAGCCGGGCAAGCGCTGGCTCGCCGCACTCGACAAGGCGCGCGATCCCTGGTTCAACACCTGCACCGGCGATGGCTTCTATCATCACCATCGCAGCTGGAACGATGACCTCTCCGTGCCCTTCGCGGCGCTGCCGCGCTACATCACGCTGCTCAAGCAGGGCCAGAAGCTCGAGCGTCCCACCGAGCAGCTGCGCATCGAGCGCGCCCGCATCATCGCGGAGTATCGCGCCCTGCTGTCAGCGGATGAAGAGCGCGCCGCGTTCGATCAGATGCTCGGTCTGTGTCATCTGGTGTTCCCCTATGTCGAGAACCACAAGTTCTACTGCGAGCACTGGTTCACGATGCGCTTCTACCGCAAGCTGCGCGAGTTCGGCGCGCTGCTCGTGGAGAAGGGTGTGCTCGCTGACGTGGAGGACATGTTCCACCTGCATCACACGGAAGTGGACCAGGCGCTGATCGAGGTGATGCTCTCCTGGGCCGCGGGCTCGCCCTCGGTCGGGGCGGATCACTGGCGTCCGCTCATCGAGAAGCGCAAAAAGATCCTCGAGCAGTTGAAAGACTGGTCCGCCCCGCCCGCCCTCGGGCCGATGCCCGAGACGATCGAGGATCCGGCAGTGCAGATGCTCTGGGGGATCACGGCCGATACCCTGAAGGCGTGGTCGAAGCCACCCACGCCGGAGGATGCGCGCGTGCTGCGCGGCTTTGCCGCCTCCTCGGGCGTCGTAGAGGGTGTAGCCCGGGTGCTCAAGACCGTGAACGAGATCGGCCAGATTCGGGAGGGCGAGATCTTGGTCTGCCCCGTCACCGCCCCGAGCTGGGCGCCGGTCTTCAACAAGATCAAGGCGGCGGTGTCGGACATCGGCGGCACCATGTCGCACGCGGCGATCGTCGCGCGTGAATACGGCATGCCCGCCGTCGTTGGCACCGGCCAGGCGACCAAGCGCATCCGCACCGGTCAGCGCCTGCGCGTGGATGGTGACCGCGGCATCGTCACGATCCTCGATTGAACGCGTCCGCCGCACCGCTGGTCCGCTGGTTTGAACATCTCGCGCTCGGGGATCGCCCGAGCGTGGGCGGCAAGGGCGCAAGCCTGGGCGAGCTCACGCAGGCCGGGATACCGACGCCGCGCGGCTTCGTCGTCACCACCGCCGCGTTCCTCACCATGCTCGATGAGGTGGATGCGACGGGCGCGCTGCGCGCCGCCGTCGCCCAGCAGCATCCGGATGATCTCGAGGAGCTCGCCTCCGCGAGCGCCGCGCTGCGCACACGCATCGAGGCCGCAACGCTGCCGGCGGCGCTTGCGGCGCAGATCGCCGCCGCCTACACCGAGTTGAGCGGTGGGGATACCACGCTGCCGGTGGCCGTGCGCTCCAGCGCCACGAGCGAGGACAGCGCCGAAGCGAGCTTTGCGGGCCTGCAGGACACGCATCTGTGGGTTCGGGGCGGTGATGCCATCGATGCCGCACTGCGCGCCTGCTGGGGCTCGCTCTACAGCGTCGAGTCGGTGAGCTACCGCCGCCGCCTCGGACTCGCCGAAGACAATGTCGCGATGGCAGTCGTGATCCAGAAGATGGTGCGATCGCGCGCCTCCGGCGTGATGTTCACTCGCAGTCCGACCACCGGTGATCGCTCGGTCATCGCCATCGAGGGCAGCTGGGGCCTGGGCTCGTGCATCGTGAGCGGCGAAGTGACGCCCGATCGCTTCACCGTCAACAAAGTCACCGGCGAGATCCGCGAGCGCACGCTCTCGGAGAAGCTGCTGCGGCACGTGCCCGAGGAATCCGGCGGCATCCGCAGCGAGGCCGTGCCTGCCGATCAACAGAAAGTCGCCTGCATCTCCGATGTGGAGCTGCGCACGCTGGTCGATGTCGCCCGCAACATCGAGCGGCACTATGGCTCACCGCAGGACATTGAATGGGCGATCGCCGATGAGGAAGGCAGCGGGGCGCGGGTGTACCTGCTGCAGAGCCGGCCCGAGACGGTGTGGGCGCAGCGCGCGCAGACCCCGGTGGCGACACCGCGCGCCAGCGCCTTCGATCACGTGCTCGCCGTGCTCGGTGGCCGCAAGGCGGGGCCGTGATCCTCACCGATGACGACGTACGCGAGATCGTGAAGCTGCTCGAGTCCTCGAGCTTCAATGAGCTCGAGCTGGAGACCGACCGATTCAAGTTGACGCTGCGCCGCGGCGGCACGAGCGACACCTGGACCCAGGAGCGCTCGACGCGCTCGAGTCCGCACCTGCTGACGCCCGCGCCCGCACCCGCACCGGCGGAGATCTCCCCGGCCGGTGAGAGCGCCCTTGCACCGGCGGCAAATCGCGGCATCGAGATCCGCCCGCCGCTCATGGGAACCTTCTATCGCGCGCCCAAGCCCGGCGCCGCGCCCTTCGTTGAGATCGGCGCCCGCGTCACGCCGGAGTCCGTCGTCGGCATCATCGAGACCATGAAGCTCATGAATTCCGTCTATGCCGGCGCGAGCGGCACGGTCACGGAGATTTGCGCCGCGAACGGTCAGCTGGTCGAGCCGCACGATGTGCTGATGCGCCTGGCGCCCGGGGCCGGATGATCCTGCGCCGGATCGCGATCGCCAACCGCGGCGAGATCGCGGTGCGGATCATCCGCACCTGCGAGCGGCTCGGCATCGAGACCGTGCTGTTGGCCTCGGAGGCTGACGTTGACTCGGTGCCGGCGCGACTTGCGACCCGGACGGTGTGCATCGGGCCGCCGCGCTCGGCTGACAGTTACCTCAATGCCGATGCGCTGATCAGCGCTGCGCTCGGCGCGCACGTGCAGGCGGTGCATCCCGGCTATGGTTTCCTGTCGGAGAACGCGAGCTTCGCGCGGCGCTGCCGCCAGGCGGGACTCGTCTTCATCGGTCCTACGGAGGAGCAGCTCGCCGCCGTCGGCGACAAGCTGACCGCGCGCCGGCATGCGCAGAAGGCCGGAATCCCGGTCGTGCCCGGTGCAGCGGCGGCGAGCGCGGAGGAAGCGCTCACCGTGGCCGAGCGCATCGGCTGGCCGGTGCTCATCAAGGCCGTGGGCGGCGGCGGCGGACGTGGCATGAAGCCGGTGTTCGCGCCGGCGGAGATGCCGCAGGCGATTGCGCTCGCCACCGCGGAGGCCGCGAGCGCGTTTGCCGACTCCCGTGTGTACCTCGAGCGCTTCGTGCAGCGCGGGCGTCACATCGAAGTGCAGCTGCTGGGCGATGGCGAGCGCGTCGTGCACCTGGGCGATCGCGACTGCTCGGTGCAGCGGCGCTATCAGAAGCTGATCGAGGAGGCGCCGGCGCCGGACCTCGAGCCGAGGCTGCGCCGCGCGATCCAGGCCGCGGCCGTTTCTTTCGGACAGCATCTGCGCTATCGCGGCGCCGGCACCGTCGAGTTCCTGGTCGACACGGTGCGCAACGAATTCTATTTCCTCGAGATGAATGCACGCATCCAGGTCGAGCACCCCGTGACCGAGGAGGTCACGGGGCTTGATCTCATCGGCGAGCAGATCGCCATTGCCCAGGATGGGCTGCTCGCGATGAGTCAGACGGACATCGTTCTCACGGGGCATGCGCTTGAGTGCCGCATCAATGCGGAGGATGCGTCGCGCGATTTTCGCCCCTCGCCCGGTACCGTGAGTGCCGCGCGCTTTGCCGCCGGCTCCGATATCCGCGTCGACACGCACATCGAGTCGGGCGCCCGCGTGCCGCCGTTTTATGACTCACTGCTGGCGAAGCTCATCGTGCGTGCGCCGGATCGCGGCGGCTGCATCGAGCGGATGAGCGCGGCTCTGGTGCGAACGCAGATTCAGGGCGTGACGACGAATCTCGCCCTGCACGCCGCGCTCATGCAGGAGCGGGAGTTTGCCCGGGGCGCCGTAGATACCGCGTATTTCGCGCGCCTGCAAGCATCCCGAGGCCTGCAAGTGCCGTGGTGAGGAGCGGCAGACTCGCCGGCAGCGGCACGGGATTCAAATTGAGGGTCCCGGTATAGCTGCCGCCGTTGGATCCGTCCGTGACACCGCTGATCTCGAGCACGTACGAGCCGGAAGACAGATCGATGGGATTGATCTGCACGGTGGTGAGCGGGCCGCTGCTGCTCACCAGGCCATTGAACACAATGCCGGCGGGACTCGTGAGCACGAGTCCGCCCGGATTTGCAGAGACGCTGTAGATGCGCGCAAACAGATTATCGATGGCGAATGCGCCGCCGAGATTGATGGTCGCGGTAACGACATCAGCTTGCGCGGGCTGGATCTGAAACCAATAATCGTCGATGAAGCCGACCGGCCCCAGGGAGATGTTCGACCCCGCAATCGGATCGTGGCCGATCCCGGCATTGAAGCTCTGGACGTAGTTGTATTGGCCGGGCACGGAGTACATGGGCGCGAGCGGAGGATCCGGGCAGGTGCTGCCGGCTCCTCCCGAGGCGATCTCACAAGTGAGCGCGAGCGTCGTCGCGTGGGCGGGCGCAACCCATACTGCCGTGGCCATGAGAATGGCTGCAGCGCTGCCAGCACGGACGAATCCGATGTCGCGTGTCACCCCATTACCCCCCGGACGCTAGCGTCGCTCCATGACAGAAAGATTGATTTCATATGACAGCCCCCCGGAACAATCGCCGCACTCGCGCACTCGAGCGTTTGAAGAAGACGCGGGGCTTTGTGCTCGACATGGACGGGACGCTGGTGCTCGGCGACCGACGCAACAAGGGTTTGAAGCCGCTGCCCGGCGCGATCGCGCTGCTCGAGACGATGCGCAAGCGCGGCGCGGGATTCGTGATCCTGACCAATGGCACCACTCGCACGCCGCTCGAATATGCGGCGACGCTGCGCGAGATCGGCTTCCCCGTCACCGATGAGGCCGTGGTGACACCCGCCAGTGTGGCGGGCGACTACTTTGCCGAACGCGGCCTGTCTCGCGTTCTGGTGCTGGGGGGCCCGGGCGTATCCCAGCCCATCGCCGATGCGGGTGTGAGTCTCGTGCCCGTGTCGCCCACGGCCGAGGCCGATGCGGTCTTTGTCGGCTGGCACCGCGGTTTTACGATGGATGATCTCGATGCCGCCTGCAATGCGATCTGGCATGGCGCGCGGCTGTTCGCGGCCTCGCTCTCGCCCTTCTTCGCCACGGCCGACGGCCGCGCGCTCGGTACTTCGCGCGCCATCGCGGCCGCGATCACGAGCATTACCGGTGCGCGCGCGAGCGTGCTCGGCAAACCGTCGCTGCACGCACTGCGCTCCAGCGCCCGGCGCCTGAAACTCAAGACCAGCGAACTGGCCGTTGTGGGCGATGACCCCGGGCTCGAGGTGCCGATGGCGCACCGCGGCGGCGCGCTCGCCGTTGCCGTGCACACGGGTATCGGCAGCCCCGACTCGTATGCCAAAGTTCCTGCGAACGCCCATCCGCACCTCTCGGTGCGCGATGCGGCCGAGTTGCTCGAGTTGTACCGTGACTAGGAGCGCGCCGTGAAAAGAGCCTGCCTCGGATCGTTCATGCTTCTTGCCTGCACGGCAATGGCCGCCCAGGCGGCTCCCGACACCTCGTGCTCGCGGCGTTGCCTGCTGCAGATCCTGTGGCAGTACACCGAAGCGCTCACCGACAACAAGCCGCAGGCCATCCCGCGAGCGCCGCGGCTGCGAGCGACCAGCAACGGCGCGGAGGTCGCCCTGGGCAAGGGCGAAGTCTGGGGACCCGGGCGGCACCTGCCCTTTCGTCACGCACTGGTCGATCCGGCCACGGGAAGCGCCTTTTTCTATGGCGCGGTGACCGATGCGGCGCGCCCGGGCGCCAGTGGCGATGCCGCGGCGGCGCCGCACTGGTGGTTCTACGCCCTGCGCCTGAACGTCGTGAACAAGCAGATCACCGAAGTGGAAGAGGTGTCGTACGACGGCACGGCCATGGGCGCAAATCCCGCGAGCCTGAAGCTGCCGGACCGCATATTCGATTCCGTGCTGCCGCCGGATGAGCGCAGCACGCCGGAGGAGCTGACGACCATCGCCGATAAGTACTTCGATGCCGTCTCCGGCACGCTCGACTATCACCAGGTGCCCTGGCACCCGGAATGTCAGCGCATCGAGCTCGGCGTGTTCACGGTCAACTCGCCGCTCTTCGGCGGCTCCTGCGGCGGGGAATTCCAGGATCCGCACGTGCGCTGGATCGTCGTCAACCGGCGCTTCTATCTCGTCGACCCGGAGCGCGGCCTGGTGCTGGCGATCGCGAACTTCACCACGCCACCGGATCTGCCGCACAACAATGGCTCGGTAGTCTTCGAGCTGTTCAAAGTGCAGGACGGCTTCATCCGTCAGATCCAGGCCTTTTTCCGCGGCAACGGCCAGCTGCATTCCGGCTGGGGCAGCGGCCCCGGCTCGTGAGAAGATCGATGCGACTGAAAGGGGGACTCAAACATGACCATCCGTAAAGTCTGCTGTGTGGCGGCGTTGGGAATCCTGACCGTGGCGGCGCTCGCGGACGACAAGCCGACCGTAAAGCCCGCCGGGCGCTCGATCGCGATCACCCATCTGTATGCGGATGCGAAAGGCATCTCGCACTTTCGCGATGAGCCGCTCGCTCTTGCGCCGCAGGTCGGCCCGAATGCTCCGGCCGGCGCACGCCCGAGCCCGGATGAGCCGCTCGCGGCACATGAGCTTCAGACGAGCCCGAACGCCACGCTCCTGGGCTTGAAGCTGGGCGCGTTCGAGGACTGGCACCGCGCGCCGCGCCACATGTATCTCGTGGCCCTGAAGGGCATGTCGGAAGTGACCGCCGGCGATGGCGAAGTCCGCCGTTTCGGTCCGGGCAGTATCCTGCTCATGGAGGACACCACGGGCCAGGGACATAAGACGCGCGCGGTCGGCACCGAGGATCACGTCGCCCTGACGATCACGGCCCCGGTCAAATAGTCGTGGCACGACCCTTTACGCAGCTCGCCGCGGCGGTGTACAACCCCAGCACCCCGCATGATTCCACCCCTTAAGGAGCCTGGCGTATGGCCGGCGACGTAGATCTGCTTGCCTCGTACTGGACGCTCGCCGTCGGCGCCGATCCTCACACCGATCACGAGCACAGCACCGTGGGATTCCGCGAGCGCGTGGCGAGCGCCGCGCGCGCCGGGTTCAAGGGCATCGGCATCTGGCACGCCGATCTGGAGTACACCTTGAGGACGCACTCGCTGAAAGAGATGCGTCAGATCCTCGATGACAATGGCATCCGTCATGTCGAGCTGGAGTTCATCCTCGACTGGTTCGTCGACGGCGAGGAGAAGCGTCAGTCGGACATCCGCAAGCGGCTGCTGTTCACCGCGGCGGAGGCGCTCAAGGCGCGCTCCGTCAAAGTGGGCGATTTCTTCAAAAAGCCCTGTCCCATGCCGCGGCTCATCGACTCCTTCGGCACGCTGTGCCGGGAGGCCGCCGAGCACGGCACCAGGATCGGCTACGAGATGATGCCCTTCTGCGCCATCGACACGCTCGCGCTCGCACGGCAGCTCGTCGAAGGCGCCGGCGCCAAGAATGGCGGCATCTTCTTCGACCTGTGGCACATGGTGAAAGGCGACATCAGCTACGCGGACCTGAAGCGCTTCCCGCCGCAGTACGTGACCGGCGTTGAGCTCAACGACGGCTTCTCCAAGGCTCACTCCATGCCCGATCTCACGGTCGAGACCACGCAGCACCGCCAGCTCTGCGGAGAAGGCGAGTTCGACATCAAGGGCTTCATCGAGGCGATGCGTGCGACAGGATTCGCCGGCCCGTGGGGCATCGAAGTGCTCAACAAGGCGCTGCGCAGCCGTCCCATCGATGAGGTGACGACGCGCGCATTCAATACCACCATTGCTCAGTTTCGCCGCTAGAGGGGATAAGTCCATGGCCACGACCCAACAGGCCGAGCCCAACAAAGAGCAGCTGCTCGCGCTGTACGAGCGGATGCTGCTCATCCGGCGCATGGAGGAGCGTCTGCGCGCGGAAGCGGCGGCAGGCAGTCTGCCCGGCGCGGTGCACCTTTATATCGGCCAGGAGGCGGTGGCGACGGGCGTGTGCGCCCGGCTGCAGCCCACCGACTGGATCACGAGCACGCACCGCGGGCACGGCCACTTCCTCGCCAAGGGCGGGGAGCCCAAGGCGATGATGGCGGAGATCTGGGGCAAGCGCACCGGCATCTGCAAGGGCATGGGCGGCTCCATGCACGTCGCCGACTTCTCCAAAGGCATCCTGGGGGCCAACGGCATCGTCGGCGCGGGCTTTGCGATCGCCAACGGCGCGGCGCTGTCGGCGAAGCTGCACAAGGATCCGCGCATCTCCGTTGCGTTCTTCGGTGATGGCGCCTCGAACCAGGGCGTATTCATGGAAACCCTCAACGTGAGCAGCCTGTGGCAGCTGCCGCTCGTGCTGGTGTGCGAGCACAACCGCTTCAGCGAGTTCACTCCCTCGAACGAGGTGACCTCGGGTGAGATCGCCGATCGTGCGCGCGCGTTCAAGATGCCGACGACGGTGGTGGACGGCAACGATGTGGTCGCCGTGTGGAAGGCCGCCGGTGAAGCGGTCGAGCGCGCCCGAAGCGGCGGCGGCCCCTCCTTCATCGAGGCGCAGACCTACCGCATCCAGGGACACCTGGAAGCCGAGAGCCTGTTCCTCGCCGGCGGCAAGTATCGCGATCAGAAGGAGATCGATGAGTGGCGCAAGCGCGACCCGATCGATCGGACGGCCGCCAGGCTCAGCGCCGCGGGTGTCGGCGCCAAGGACCTCGAGGCGATCAACGCGCGCGTCCTGCGCACGGTCGAGGATGCGGTGAAATTCGCGATGGAGAGCGAGCCGGCCGATACGGAGCTGGCTTTCGATCTCATGTTCTCCGGCCAGAAAGCTTAAGGCAAAGGGCAAGTCATGGCTCGCAAGCGCTACATTCAGGCGATCAACGAGGCTCTCTTCGAAGAGATGGGCCGCGATCCGAAAGTCATCCTGTTCGGCGAGGATGTCGAGCTCGCCATCATGGGCGACACGCGTGGACTGCACGAGAAGTTCGGCCACGACCGCATTCGCAACACACCGATCTGCGAGGCCTCGCTCACCGGCATGGCGGTCGGTGCCGCAGCGGCCGGCTCGCGCGTCGTGCTCCACATGATGTTCTCGAACTTCATCTACACCGGCTTTGATGCCATCGCGAATCAGATGGCGAAGCTGCGGCTGATGACGGGCGGACAGGCGACGATGCCGATCACCATCATCGCGGCCTACGGCGGCGGCGGCTCCAATGCCGCGCAGCACTCCGACAGCGGTTACCCGGTGCTGCTCAACCTGGGCGGCGTCAACGTCGTCACGCCGGCGACACCGGCCGATGCCAAGGGTCTGCTGAAGACCGCGATCCGGGGCAACAACCCGACCTTCTTCATGGAGGCGATCGGCCGCGGCGGCGAGCAGGGCGAGGTTCCCGATGGCGACTACACCATTCCGATGGGCAAAGCTTCCGTGATACGAGAGGGCAAGGACGTCACGCTGATCGCGATCGGCTCGATGGTGAAGCCGACGCTGGAAGCGGCGACCAAGCTCGCCGCGGCCGGCATCGAAGCCGAAGTGATCGATCCGCGCACGCTGGTGCCGCTCGATGAGGCGGCGCTCATCGCCGGGGCGAAGAAGACCGGCCGCGTGGTGGTCGTCGATGAGGCGCGCGATCGCTGCAGCGTGGCGAGTCACATCGCGGCCGTGCTGGTCGACAAGGCATTCGGTGCGCTCAAGGCGCCGATCAAGCGCGTCACGGTGCCGAACGTCGCACTGCCGTACGCGCCCAACGCCGAGCTGCGCATGATCCCCAATGCCGAGCGCATTGCGGCGGTCGCGACCGAAGTGGCCCGGGCGTAACGGGGGCTGCATGCGCGTCAATCTGAAGTTGAACCGGGTCGGCATGGCAATGCAGGAAGCCACGATCGTGAAGTGGCACAAGCAGGCCGGCGAGGCGTTCAAGGCGGGCGATCCGCTCTATGAGATCGAGACCGAGAAGGTCACCCAGGAAGTCACCGCGACCTCCGACGGCACACTGCTGCAGATCATGGTGCCCGCGGGTGAGATCGCCCAGGTGGGCGCGGCGGTCTGCGCTGTTGAAATGAAAGTCGGCGGCTGACGCCGTGCGCGAAAGGCTCGCCCGGCATCTCGCGGGACTCGCGCTGCTGGGCATGCTCGCGCTGCCTCTCGGCGCGCGGCTCGCTCACGCCGAGACCGTGCTGATCACCGGCGCCAACTCGGGCATCGGCCTGGAATTTGCGAAGGAATACGCCGCCAGGGGCTGGACGGTGATCGCAACTCATCGCCACGACACCACCCCCGAATCCCTCGCCACGCTCGCCAAGGCACACGCCAATGTGCAGGTCGAGCAGATGGACGTGACCAGTCAGAAGCAGATCGATGCGCTCGCCGCGAAACTGCACGGCGCACCCGTTGATGTGCTCATCAACAACGCCGGCATCTACAACGACAACGGCAACTGGAGCACGCAGACCTTCGGCAAGCTCGACTTTGCGCTCATGGACACGATCATGGCGGTAAACGTCAAGGGACCGCTCATGGTCTCAGAGGCGCTGGTCGCGAACGTCAAAGCGAGCAAGCAGAGGAAGATCGTGAACATCTCCTCCACCAACGGCTCGCTCACGCAGCCGCTGGCCGGTGATGGGGCGATCTTCTATCGCGCGAGCAAGGCGGCGCTCAACCGCGAGATGCTGCTGGTCGCGATGACCTTGAAGAAAGACAACATCATCGTGGCGCTGGTGCATCCCGGAGCGGTCCTCACCGAGCGGCAGGAGAACCTGCGCGGATTTAAGGGAATGGTGGAGATGCCCTTCACCGTGAGCCAGATGATCGCGACCATCGACAAGATGACCATGGCGGACTCCGGCCGCTTCATGCTGTACGACGGCACGACCGTACCCTGGTGAGACGCCTCCTCGGCTGCGCGCTCCTCGTTCTCGCGGCGCCGGCGCCTGCTGCGCCCGATGCACTCACCGTCGGCACGCACGCCGGTGCGGTGCACGGAGCCTGGGCAGATACCAGGGAGGATGTGCGCGTGTATCGCGGCATCCCCTATGCCTCGCCGCCCGTCGGCGAGCTGCGCTTCAAGCCGCCGCAACCGCCCGCCGCCTGGAGCGGTGTGCGCGAGGCGACACGTCCTGCCCCGGCGTGCATGCAGAGCATCGTGGGCTCGATGCTGCCGTGGACGCGGGAGTACATGCACAACGGTGCGGTGAGCGAGGACTGCCTGTACCTGAATTTGTGGACGGCGGCCAAGGCACCGAGTGAGCGGCGCCCGGTCCTGGTCTACATCTACGGCGGAGGCTTCTCGCAGGGCTCGATCGAGGTGCCGATCTACGATGGCGCTCAGCTCGCGCGTCAGGGCGTCGTCGTCGTGATGATGAACTACCGGCTCGGCGCGCTCGGCTTTCTCGCCCATCCGGCACTCGCCGGCGAATCACCGCACCATGCTTCGGGCAACTATGGCCTCCTCGATCAGATCGAGGCCCTGCGCTGGGTGCGGCAGAACATCGCCGCCTTTGGCGGTGATCCGCAGCGGGTCACGATCGCGGGTCAGTCCGCGGGCGCGATCTCGGCGTATCTGCTTACCGCCTCGCCGCTGGCGCAGGGACTGTTTGAGCGCGCGATCATCCAGAGTGGTCCCGGCGCGCTGGCCGCCTTCGGGTTTGCCTCGGTTAGCGCCATGGCCAGCCCCCGCGCCGGCGCCGAGCAGGCGGGCCAGAAATTCGCCGACGCACTGCAGGCGACGACCGCACAGCGCCTGCGCGCGCTCGATGCGAAGCAATTTCTCGCACCGCCCGGCGCGAACGGTGGCACGCGCTTTGGCCCTGCGGTCGATGGCTGGGTTCTGCCGCAGGACCCCGAGTCGCTCTACGCCGCGCATCGTTTCAACGATGTGCCGGTCCTGATCGGCATGATGGCCGACGAGGGCAGTGCCTTCGGCGGCTACAGCGCCGAACGCGCCGCACAGGCCCGCGCGCTCGGGCGCACTGCGACGGATGAGTTTCTCAGCGCGCGCGCCAGGGTGAGCCGTCAGCCGGCATTCGCCTACTACTTCGCGCACGCCATTCCCTGGCCGCAGCAGCCGCAGTTCGGCGCATTCCACTCCGGCGAATTGCCTTACACCTTCGACAATCTGGCCTTGCTCGATCGGCCGTGGACGGCGACGGATCGCGCGCTGGCGCACACGGTCTCCGCCTACTGGGTGCAGTTCGCGACGAGCGGCTCGCCGCAAAAGGCGGGATTGCCGGCCTGGCCTCCCTATGTGCCCGGCTCGCAGCAGTTCATGGTGTTCGACGAGCCGTAGCCGGCATCGCTAGAACGCGATGTGCTCCATGTAGCCACCGTCGATGTGGAGATTTTGACCGACGGTGAAGCCGGAACGCGGGCTCGCCAGAAACGCCACCGCATCGGCGATGTCTTCGGGCTTGCCCAGCCGGCCGATCACGCAGTGCTCGACCGCATCCTGGTAGACGGCCGGCGCGCGCTGGCGGATGTGATCCCAGGCGCCGTTCTCAAAGTAGATCGGACCCGGGGAGACCATGTTGATGCGCACGCCGTCTTTCGCGACTTCCTTGCTGAGCTGTGCGCCATAGGCGATGAGCGCGGCCTTGCACGAGCCGTAGGCCAGGATGCCGGGTGCACGCAAGGCCTTGGACATCACCCCGGAGATGCTCGCAATCAGGACGATCGAGCCGAACTTCGATTTCTTCAGGTGCGGGAGTGCCGCCTCGCAGCCGCGCACGGCCGCCATGATGTCGGTCTGAAAGCCGAGCTCCCAGCCCTTCTCACCCGCGTGCGTGGGCGTGCCGGTCGTGTTCGACACGAACACGTCGAGTCCGCCCAGGCGCTGCGCAGCACTGCCGATCCAGCCGATGTACGCATCCTTCTGCGTGACATCCACGGCATCGCCGATGGCGTTGACGCCCTTGGATTTGAGCTCGGCCACCGTGCGCTCCACGTTCGCGGCCGTGCGCGCGCAGATCGCAACATTTGCGCCCTCGGCGGCGAGCGTGCGCGCGATCGACAGCCCGATGCCCTGGGTCGCTCCCGTCACGATGGCGCGCGCGCCCTTCAGCTGCAGATCCATAGGGTGTCCTCGAGCTCGTGGTTAGAACGGGTAGTGACGCGGGCCCAGCTGCACCGTGATCCAGCGCAACTCGGTGAATTCGGCGATGCCGGCCTTGCCGCCGAAGCGGCCGTAGCCCGAGGCCTTTACGCCCCCGAACGGCATCTGGGCTTCATCCTGTACCGTCGGTGAGTTGATGTGGCAGATGCCGGTGTCGACGCGCTTGGCGAGCTCGATGCCCTTGCCGATGTCGCGCGTGAAGATCGCCGCCGACAAGCCGTACTCGGTATCGTTGGCGAGCTCGACCGCCTCATCCGCCGATTTGACGCGTGTGATGGACACTTGCGGCCCGAAGGACTCTTCGCGCCACAGATTCATCTTCGGGGTGACGTGATCCACGACGATGCCCTTCATCACCGTCCCCTTGGCCTCACCTCCCACCAGCACTTTGGCGCCCTGCTTCACCGCATCCGCCACCAGGGACTGCACGCGCTCCACCGTCGGCTTGCCGACGACGGAGGCGATGACGAACTCTCCCTCGCGCGGATCGCCGACGGGCAGTGCCGCGACCCGCTTGGCGAGCTTCGCCGCAAACTCATCGGCGACCTTCTCGTGCACGATCAGCCGCTCCGTGGACATGCAGATCTGGCCCGCGTTGGCGTAGGCGCCAAACACCGCAGCGCTCACCGCCGCATCGAGATCGGCATCCTCGAGCACGATGAGCGGCGCCTTGCCGCCGAGCTCGAGCAGCACGGGCTTCAAGTACCTGGCCGCCGTCTGCGCGACCAGCTTGCCCACGCGGCTCGAGCCGGTGAAGTTCACGCGCCGCACGGCCGGGTGAGAAATCAACGCCTCCGACACCGCGCCCGCATCTTTCGCATCGTGGGTGATGACGTTGACGATGCCTTCCCCGAGTCCCGCTTCCTTGAGCACGGTGCCGATCAGGCGATGCGTCGCGGGACAGACTTCCGAGGCCTTGAGCACCACGGTGTTGCCGCAAGCGAGCGGCATCGCGACCGAGCGCACCCCCAGAATCACGGGTGCATTCCACGGCGCAATCCCCAGCACCACGCCCACCGGCTGGCGGAACGCCATGGCGAGCACGCCGGGCACGTCCGAGGACACCACTTCGCCGGTTATCTGCGTCGTCATGGCCGCCGCTTCACGCAGCAGCATGGCGCCGAAATGCACGTTGAAATGGCCCCAGCCCATGGTGCAGCCGGTCTCGGCGAGCATCAGGGTGGCGAATTGCGCCGAGTGCTGCTCCAGCAGGTCGGCGGCCTTGTTGAGCTTGGCACGCCGCTCGTTCGGCCCGGTCTGCGACCACTTCACGAACGCCTTGGCCGCCGCATCGGCGGCCGCCCTGGCATCCTCGGCGCTGGCCGCGGCGGCGCGGGTGGCCACTTCGCCGGAAACCGGATTGTTGCGCTGGAAGGTTGCGGAATTCTTGGCGGCCACGTCGCGGTCGCCGATCAGGAGCTGAACTTCTTGCATCTTGAGTCTCCGGCAGACGGAGCGGGGGAGGCATCAGGGCCGGGAAGCTTAAGAACCCCCCTCAATGAGAGTCAAGCGGACCCGCAATCAGAACGTTTTGCCCACCGTCAGGCGCGCGGTGAACGGCTCGAGCGGGTGCGTATGCAGATCGGCGGTGCCTTCGGCCGGCTCACCGGGCAGGCGGTCGACATACCAGAAGGCCGCCGCCGCGGTGTGCGTGTTGAGAATGTTGTACAGCCCGAGCGTCACGTTCCACTTGTCCGCGAATTGCCAGCGCGCATCGCCGTTCCACTCCCCGTACTGTCCGCCCGTCACGGCGTTGTCCGGTGTCAGGGGCTGGCGGCCGAGGAAGCGGTACTCGAGACCCCCGCTCCAGGGGCCGCGATCCTTCACGTACAGCGCGAGCGAGGCGATCACATCGGGCGCGTTCGGGATGTACTCCCCGATGTGTCCGGTGCCGTCATCGTACGGCGCGGTGAAGTGCGCGCTGGTCTTCGCCACGGTGGCGTAGAGCTCGAGCCAGCGCAGCGGCTGGTACGTGAGATTGAGCTCGATGCCGCGGCGACGGCTGCCCGGACCGGCCGAGTCCTGTCCGACATCGGGGTCGTAAGTCGTCTCGGACTGAAAATCGATGAGGAAGTAGGTGAGCGTGGCGGAGAGCGTCGGGCCGAACTGCTGACGCAGGCCGAGCTCGGCGCCCTTGGATGCGGCAATGAGCGGTGCGCCGCTCTGCCCTGTCACCCGTGCCTGATTCACGCCGCGCGCGTCATCGCTGTGGAAGCCGCGTCCGGCACTCAAGTACAGCTCGGTCGCCTCGGCGGGCGTGAAGATGAGACTCGCTTTGGGTTGCGTGAGCGCGGCGCCATCGCTGCCCGCGTTGGTGCCGCTGTCGCTCTCGTGCAGATAATCCTCGCGCAATCCCAGCACGGTGCGAAACCGCGAGCTCCAGTGCGTCGTCAACTCCGCATACACACCCGCCCCGGCTTCATGCACGTAATCGGATTCGGTGAAGCTCGCCGGACTGGCGGATGCAGTCAGCGCCACGCGCGCGCGCGTCGGGATGCGCAGGCCGTCGATGACATCCCAGCGCGTATCGAGCCCGAGCTCGAACTCACTCGGCACCCCCAGAAAACCACTCGCGCCGAGAAACCTCACGGCACCGCCCAGCGTGCGCCGCTCCTCGTGCTGCGCCTCCTGATCGCCGTTGACCGGATCGATCAGGAAGTGCGTGAAGTCGTTCCAGAGCGTGAGGTGACTGTCGATTGCATAGGCGCTGGCGCTCAGCTCACCGTCCCAGACACGGTGGTGATACTGGCCTGACAGGCTCGCGCGAGCGGCATCGCCGCCATCGGTGGGATCGAGCGTCCCATAGCGGCCGATCAGTCCGTCGGTGATCGCGCGCTGCGGCTGATCGGTGGTGGCATTCCAGGTCGAGCGGTAGAACATGCCGGTCAGCGAGAAACCTTCTTCGGCCGTACCGCGTACGTAGCGCAGCACGGCATTCGCCTTGCGCTGATCATCCGGATTCGTCCAGGGCCCGTCGTAGTGCACGAGCTCTGCGGCGCCGAGGATCTGTCCGCCGGCTGCGGCGCCTGAGCCTGAGCCGAACAGGCGTTGATAGCCCAGTGTGCCGGCGGTGAGATCGAGCTGGTCGTCGATGCGGACGGCGATCTGCGTATGGATGGCACCGACGCTGCCGAAATCACCGACCGAGGCAAAGTACGGTCCCTTGCTGAACGTGAGCCCGGCGGCGAGCTCGGGAATCAGAAAGTTGACGTCCGAGTAACCCTGTCCGTGCGCATGGGTGCGCTGATTGATCGGCATCTCATCGACGAAGAGCGCGAGATCGGTGCCATGGTCGAGATTGAAGCCGCGCAGGAGATATTGGTTGGCCTTACCCTCGCCGCTGTGGGAGGTCACGACGAGGCCGGGGACTGTCTCGAGGAGCTGTCCGGGCCGGTAGGCCGGTAGCAGCTCGAGCTCGTCCTTCACAACCACGCCCTGACTGGAGGTTTCCGCCTGTCCGATCATGCGCTGGCGCACGGCGGTGACGATCACCTCCTGCAGCGCATCGGTGGAGTCCGACGG
>DATIZW010000233.1:0-4959 GCA_035516875.1 Steroidobacteraceae bacterium | reverse complement strand
AGGTAGGCGTCGAAGTGCACGTTGAATCGGTAGTCGGCATCGATGGAGTAAGTCTCGAGACTGCCGCTGCAAACGCTGTGGGCAATCGTCGAGCAGCCCGCCTGATTTCCGCTGCCGTAGGCGTTCTGATGGACGCCGTAGTACGCCGCGGTCAGCTCGAGCCCGGGAACGACCGTGTAGCGGACGCCGCCCCAGTAAACCTGCAGGAATTTCGCGTTGTCGTACGCCGTCTTGTTGACGAACGCCAGAACGTAGCCGCCGATGTCGACGAAACCGGCGTTGAACGGCGCATGCGGATTGGCATACTGGATGTACTCGTAGCCGGCCGAGAATTTGAGCCGATCGAACCGGTACAGCGCCATGAGGGCATAGGCCGTGTTGTCCGAGATGGTTGCCGCGAGAGAATTCGACACCGAATAGCCCAGAGCCGGAAGTTGAGCGACCTGAGTGGCGGTCAAGGAGGTCGCCGTGATGGCACTGTTCACCTTGGAATAATACGCATCGACCGAGGCGCGCTCGTTTCCAACACCCAGGTCCGCCTGGAAGGCGGTGTTGGCCGATCCGCTGGCGCCATTGAATTTGTACAGCGCCCCGAGGTGTATGAGATCGTTGAAGCTCACCAGGTACTTGGCCGTGGAATCGAGCCGGTTGGTTTCCGCGGAGCCGCCACCCGAGTACGTGTTCGAGGCGCCGAGCAGGCCGAACGCCGAAGCGTTGTAATTGGGGTCGTACTTGATGACCCCTTGCTGCAGCAGCGACACCTGACGGCCGAAGGTGAGGGTGCCGAAGCGCTGCGATTTCAGCCCGACCCATGCGGTCTGGAAGGCCTGACCCGCCGAGCTGCCATCGACGCCGACGCTCTGCTTGTTCACGGGTACGCCGTTGTTCACGGCCAGGGACTTCAGAGAGTCGGCGATCTCGCCCGACTGCGGATTGAAAAAGGTCTCCACCTGGAATACGGCCGACCATTCATCGGTAAGCGCCTCGGTGCCCTGCAAGCCGACTCTCGACTGGCCCATGTTGCTCGGTGTCACACCGGTGACTGACTGGTGGCTGTTCGAGCGCACGATGTTGCCGCTGGCGGCCGGCCGGTACGGCGTGAACGGCGCCATGTGCGTGTCGTACTGGACACCGATGTCGACGACGCCATAGAGCGTAATGCCCTTCCAGGTGAGGCTGTCTTCACCGCTGATGCCCGGTCCGGTCTTCTGCTGGGCGAGCCCCTGGAGGGAAGCCGTAAGGGCAGCGAATGCAAACAGTACGCGCCCGCGACTGAGAATCCTGTTGAGCATGCCGTCGTAGCCCCTTGAGCCGTTGTTTCTGTTGTCGTCCTTGCGAACGAGGACGATTCTCAGGGGCCGACGGTTATGCGGTCAGTCGTCGGGCGGTCACAGGCCGGTCACCGCACCCGGCGCGGGTGGCGCGGGAAGTCGCACCGCGGTGGCAGCGTGCCTTATGTGGAATCGGCGCTGCGCAGCAGCTCGTTGATTGACGTCTTGGCGCGCGTCTGCGCGTCGACGCGCTTGACGATCACGGCGCAGTACAGGCCGTAGCGCCCGTCGGTGGAGGGCAGGGTACCGGGCACGACCACCGAGCCGGCCGGTACCCGGCCCTGCAGCACGGTGTCGCTGGTGCGATCGTAGATGCGGGTGCTCTGGCCGAGGAAGACTCCCATGGAGATTACCGAACCGGCTTCCACCACCACCCCCTCGACCACCTCAGAGCGCGCGCCGATGAAGCAGTCGTCCTCGATGATCGTCGGCGTGGCCTGCAGCGGCTCGAGTACGCCGCCGACGCCGACGCCGCCCGAGAGGTGCACGTTGCGCCCGATCTGGGCGCACGAGCCGACGGTCGCCCAGGTATCGACCATGGTGCCCGCACCGATCCACGCGCCGATGTTGACGTAGCAGGGCATCAGCACGACGTTCGGCGCCACGTAGGCGCCGCGGCGCACCAGTGCATGCGGCACGACGCGCACGCCGCCCGCACGCAGCTGCTGCTCGCTGGCGCCCGCGTACTTGAGCGGCACCTTGTCATAGAAGCGCGTGTAGCCGGCATCGAACGGACGGTTTTCGCGGACGCGGAAGGACAGGAGCACCGCCTTCTTCAGCCACTCGTTGACCACCCAGCGCCCCTCGCGCGGCTCGGCGACACGCACCCGTCCGCTGTCGAGGAGTGTCAGGCATTCCTCGAGCGCCGCCTCGACCTCGGCGGAGACACTCTGCGCGCTCAAGTCCGCGCACCGCTCGTAGGTGCGATCGATGAGAGCGGCGAGGGCTGCCAGGTCGCTCATCAGGGCTTCACGCCCGCAGCGGCGCCGCCGCCCGGTGCGCGCAGCGCCGCCTGGCGCTGGTCGAGCACCTGCACCAGGCGTTCCTTGAGCTGCTCCCCGGCCGCCGCGCTCAAGGCGCGATCGTCGAAGTCCGTAAGATAGAAGGTGTCCTCGGCCCGCTCGCCGACGGTCATGATTTTGGCGGCGTGCAGCTCGATGCGCTGCTGCATCAGTACCTGTCCCACCTCGCAGAGGAGTCCCGGACGGTCGCCGGCCGTGAGCTCGAGCACCGAGCGGTGGTTGCGCTCGTCGACGCTGAGTGTGATCTGCGTCGGCGTGACGAACATGCGCGCCTGGCGCGGCGCACGGCGCGAGACCGCAAAAGGCGCGTCCGCAGGTCCCTGCAGCGAGCGCCACAGCGCATGCTCGATCTCCACCAGCCGGTCACGGTCGGCGATCGGCGCGCCGTCGTCCTCGAGCAGGTGATAGAGATCGAGGCTGAAGCCATCGCCGGTCGGCGTGATGCGCGCATCGACGATGTTGAGTCCCAGCTGATCGAGCACCGCCGTGGTGCGGGCGAATCCGTGGCGGCGCGGGCGCGTGAAGATCAGCACCGCGGTCGTGCCGCGCACGCTCTCGGCGTCGAGCGCCACCAGCGGCTCGTCGGAATCGGCCTCGCGCTCGGACAGGAGCCGCGTGTGCCAGGCAACCTCCTCGGGCGAGTGCTGCAGGAAGTAGCCGGCGGTGAAACGCGTCCACACAGCCGCGATCGCCTCCTCGGCCACGCCACGCTCGATCAGCAGCCGGCGCGCCGCGTCCTGGGTCTCGCGGACCAGGTGCTCCGGATCGATCGGACTTTCGAGTCCGCGGCGCAGCGCGCGCTTCACCCGCTGGTAGAAGTCGCGGAACAGCGAGGCCTTCCACGAGTTCCACAGCTTGGGGTTGGTGGCGCGCACGTCGGCACAGGTGAGCACGTAGAGATAATCGAGGTGGGTCTCATCGCCCACCTTGCGTGCGAAGGCATTGATCACCTGCGGGTCGCCGATGTCCTGCTTCTGCGAGGTGATCGAGAGCTCGAGGTGGTTGCGCACCAGCCAGGCGACCAGGCGCGCATCGTACGGCGACAGGCCCTGCTCGAGGCAGAAGGCTTCCGCGTCCACCGCGCCGAGCTCGGAGTGATCGCCGCCGCGCCCCTTGGCCAGGTCGTGGAACAATGCGGCGAGATAGGCCACCTCGCTGCGCGGCAGCGACTGCATGACGCGCGACGCCTCGGGCAGCTCGTGGTCGTAACGCGCCATCGCGAAGCGGCGCAGGTTGCTCACCACGAACAGCGTGTGGGCATCGACCGTGTAGGCGTGGAACAGGTCGTACTGCATGCGACCGACGACGCGGCCGAAGGCCGGGATGTAGCGGCCGAGTACGCCGTAGGTGTTCATGCGCCGCAGCTCGTGCGTCACCCCGACCGGCGAGCGCAGGATCTCGAGGAACAGGCGGTGATGGCGCGGGTTCTGGCGGAACTCCTCGTCGATCAGCCACAGGTTCCTGGCCACGGCGCGCATGGTCGAGGCGCGTACGCCGCGGATCTCGGGATGCTGCTGCAACAGCGCAAACAGCTCGAGCAGCGCCGAAGGGGTGCGCGCGAACACCTCCTCGCTCACCGCCTCGAGCGAGCCATTGCGTACCTGGAAACGCGCATTGAGCGGGCGGGGCGGCTCGCTCTCACTCAGGATCGCCTCGCGAAACAGCTGCAGCAGCAGCTCGTTCAGCAGGCTGACGTCCTTGACGGTCCGGTAGTAGCGCTGCATGAACTGCTCGACCGCGAGCGTATAGGAGGCATCCTCGTAGCCGAAGATCTGTGCCAGGCGGATCTGATGGTCGAACAGCAGCCGGTCCTCGTGTCGAGCGGTGAGGGTGTGCAGGCCAAAGCGCACCTTCCAGAGGAACGCCTGCGCCTGCTTCAGCCGCCGCAGCTCCGCCGCCGTGAGGAAGCCCTGGGTCGCGAGCCCATCGAGGGTATCGACACCGAAGTGTCGCTTGGCGACCCAGGCGATGGTTTGCACGTCGCGCAGTCCGCCGGGGCCGGTCTTGACGTTCGGCTCGAGGTTGTAGGCGGTGTCGTTCGCCTTGAGATGGCGCTCGGTCTGCTCGCGCACCTTGGCCTCGAAGAACTGCTTGACCGGCCAGATGTGCTCGGGGGCGAGCGCCTCGCGCATGGCGGCAAGCTGCGCGGCGCTGCCTGCCAGCAGCCGCGCCTCGAGCAGCGTCGTCATGACGCTCACGTCCCCGACGCACGCCTCGCGGCATTCGAGGACGGTGCGCACGCTGTGACCTATCTCGAGTCCGATGTCCCAGAGGAAGGTCACCAGGCTCTCGATCGCGGAGCTGCCGACGCCGTCCGGCGGCCGCGGTACGAGCAGCAGGATGTCGATGTCGGAGCAGGGGTGCAGCTCGCCACGACCGTAGCCGCCGACGGCGACCAGGGCCCATTCACCCTGGCCCGCGCAGTACATCGCCCACGCCTCGCGCAGCACCGCATCGATCAGCGTGGCCCGCGCGTGCACCAGCTCCTCCACCGGGTCCTCGGCGAGGAAGCGCTGCTTGAACTCCTCGTGCGCCTGACGCAGCAGTTCGCGCCACGCGAGCGGTGTGGTGTCGGTGGCCAGCTGCGCCGAGAGGCGTGTCAGGAG
>DATIZW010000232.1:0-10687 GCA_035516875.1 Steroidobacteraceae bacterium | reverse complement strand
GTCATCTGGACCACCACCCCCTGGACGCTGCCGGCCAATCAGGCCGTGGCGCTGCGCGCGGACTTTCGCTACGTCCTCGTCGAGGTGCGCAAGGACGGTGAGCCGCGTCGGCTGATCGTCGCCGGCGAGCTGCTCGCGGCGTGTCTCGCGCGCTACGGCGCCAGCGACGCCAGGGAGCTCGCGCAGTTCGAGGGCCGTGCGCTCGAGGGCCTCAAGCTTGCCCATCCCTTTCAGCCGCGCGAGGTGCCCGTCATCCTCGCCGAGCACGTGACGCTCGATGCCGGCACCGGCGCGGTGCACACCGCGCCGGCGCACGGCCAGGAGGATTTCGCTGTCGGGCAGCGCTATGGGCTGCCTGTGGTCAACCCGGTGGATGCCGACGGGCGCTTTCTGCCCGGAACACCGCTCGTGGCGGGATTGCGCGTCGATGAGGCAAACCCCGTGATCATCGAGGCGCTCTCGCAGCGCGGGCGGCTGCTGGCGAGCGAGCGGGTGCGGCACAGCTACCCGCACTGCTGGCGTCACAAGTCGCCGGTGATCTTCCGTGCCACGCCGCAGTGGTTCATCAGCATGGAGCAGGCGGCGCTGCGCGCGCATACGCTACGCGACATACCGGCGGTGGCCTGGACGCCGGCGTGGGGCGAGCAGCGCATCACCGGGATGATCGAGAGCCGCCCGGACTGGTGCATCTCGCGCCAGCGCACCTGGGGCGTGCCGATTCCGCTTTTCATCCACAAGCAAAGCGGCGAGCTGCACCCGCGCACGGCGGAGCTGATCGAGTCGGCCGCGGCACGCGTCGAGCAGGGCGGGATCGACGCCTGGTTCGCGCTCGAGCCGCAGGAGCTTCTCGGCGCCGAGGCGCAGCACTACGACAAGGTCAGCGACGTCATGGATGTGTGGGCCGACTCGGGGCTGTCGTTCGAGTGCGTCGGGGTCGAGCGGCCCGAAGTGGCCGCGCCGGTGGAGCTGTACCTCGAGGGCTCGGATCAGCACCGCGGCTGGTTCCACAGCTCGCTGCTGATGTCGGAAGCACTCTACGAGCGACCGCCGTATCGCGGCGTTCTCACGCACGGTTTCACCGTCGATGAGAAGGGTCGCAAGATGTCGAAGTCGCTCGGCAACGTGATCGCTCCGCAGAAGGTCATGAATACGCTCGGCGCCGATGTGCTGCGCCTGTGGGTTTCCGCGACCGACTACGCCAACGAGATCGCCGTCTCGGATGAGATTCTCAGGCGCATGGCGGACTCCTACCGTCGCATGCGCAATACGCTGCGCTTCCTCCTCGGCAACCTGCACGGCTTCGATCCGGCGCGCGATGTAATGCCGCCGCAGCAGCTGCTGGCGCTCGACCGCTGGGCGCTGCGGCGGGCCCAGGCGCTACAGGCGGAAGTTCTCCAGGCTTACCGCAACTACACCTTCCACCTGATCTATCAGAAGGTCCACAATTTCTGCAGCGTGGACCTCGGCGGCTTCTATCTCGACGTCATCAAGGACCGCATGTACACCACGCCCGCGCATGGCGCGCCGCGCCGCTCGGCGCAGACGGCAATGTTTCATATCGCCGAGAGCATGGTGCGCTGGCTGGCGCCGCTCCTGTCGTTCACCGCCGAGGAGGTGTGGAGCTACCTGCCCGGCGAGCGCCGCGAGTCGGTGTTTCACGAGACCTGGTATGCGCTGCCGCAGATGCCGGATGACGCCATCGACTGGGAGGCACTCCTCGCGTTGCGCAGCGATGTCATGCGCGAACTCGAGAAGCTGCGCGACGCGGGCCGCATCGGCGCACCGCTCGATGCACGGGTCGAGGTATATTGCAGGCCCGGGGAGCTGGCGCGCTTCGCCGCGCTCGGCGCCGAGCTGCGCTTCCTGCTGATCACCTCGGAGGCGCAGGTGCACGAGGCAGCGAGCGCTCCGGATGGCGCCGTGGCGGCCGTGAGCACCGGGAGCAGCGGAGTCTGGCTCAGGGTCGAGCCCAGCGACGACCCGAAGTGTGTACGCTGCTGGCAGCGGCGGCCCGATGTCGGCAGTGATGCGCGCCATCCGCTGCTGTGCGCGCGCTGCGTCAGCAACGTCGAGGGTCCCGGCGAGCAGAGGAAACTGGTATGAGCGACACGACCGGCAGCTCGGCGGCTCCGCCCGCCCGCACCGTGCGCGCCGAGCCGCGCGTGCCGGCCGCGGCGAGCGGCTGGCGCTGGCTGCCGCTGTCGGCGGCTGTCATCGTGGTCGATCACGCGGTCAAGGCGTGGATGCTGCATCACTTCGCACCGTTCGAGCGGGTACACGTCCTCAAGGTCCTCGACATCATCCTCACGTTCAACACCGGCGCCGCCTTCAGCTTCCTCTCGGAGGCCTCAGGATGGCAGCGCTGGCTGTTCGTGCTGCTCGCGCTGGTGGTGAGCGCGGCGCTCATCGTGTGGCTGCGGCGGCTCGATGCGCGAGTGCATGGCTTGCTCGCCTGCGCGCTCTCGCTGATCGTCGGTGGCGCGCTGGGCAACATGCTCGACCGCCTGACGACCGGCAAGGTTATCGACTTCATCCACGTGCACTGGGGGCACGCGTATTTTCCGGCGTTCAACGTGGCGGACTCCGCCATCACCATCGGCGCGGTGCTGTTGCTGATCGACGCCTGGCGCGAGACGCGTGCCGCGAGGAGGCCACGGGTATGATGCAGGTGCTCCTCGCCAATCCGCGCGGCTTCTGTGCCGGCGTCGAGCGCGCCATCGACATCGTCGAGCGTGCACTCGAGCTGTTCGGCGCGCCGATCTACGTGCGCCACGAGATCGTTCACAACCACCACGTGGTCGAGCGGCTGCGTGGCCTTGGTGCGATCTTCGTCGACGAGCTCGCCGAGGTGCCCGAGGGCAGCACGGTGATCTTCTCCGCGCACGGCGTGTCGACCGCGATCGAGGAGGAGGCCCGGTTACGGCGGCTCGCGGTATTCAACGCCACCTGCCCGCTGGTCACCAAGGTGCACATGGAGGTGCAGCGCTACGCCCGCGAGGGGCGCGACGTCATCCTCATCGGTCATGCGGGCCATCCGGAGGTCGAGGGCACGCTCGGGCGCTTCGACACGAGCGGCGGGGGCCGCATGCACCTGGTACAGAGCGTCGCCGACGTCGCCACGCTCACGGTGCGCGACCCAGGGCGGCTCGCGTTCGTCACCCAGACGACGCTGTCGATGGACGATACCGCCGAGATCGTCGCGGCGCTGCGCGCGCGCTTTACGCAGCTGGCGACTCCACGCAGCGAGGACATCTGCTACGCAACGCAGAACCGCCAGGATGCCGTCAAGAAGCTGCTCGAGAGCTGCGACGTGCTGCTGGTTGTCGGCTCGCGCAGCAGCTCCAACTCCAATCGGCTGCGCGAGCTTGCCGATCGCGCCGGGATCCCGGGCTACCTGATCGATGGTCCGGAGGAGCTGCGCAGCGAGTGGTTCGACGGCAAGCACACCATCGGCGTGACGGCGGGCGCCTCGGCTCCCGAGATACTGGTGCAAAAGGTCATCGAGCAACTCGCGCGCTGGGGAGCGAGTGCGCCGCGCGAGATCCTCGGACGCGAGGAGCACGTCCTCTTCACGCTGCCGCGGCAGCTGCGGCGCGAACGCGAGAAATCCTGAAGCGCTCGGCGGGCGCCTGGTGGATCCAGTACCGCTCGAGCTTGCGTTGGCCGCTGCACCGCAGCGGCAAACGGGCGCTCGGCTGCTCCCATTGACTCTCGCCGTTCCCGGCATAACCCGACGCTCGAGGCGGCGCTACACTCGGACCACCGGCACGAGGCAGGGCCGCGGAGCGGCCAAGCCGGTCGTTGTCGCCCACAAGGTGCCGTCGACACAGCTTGCGTTCGACCAACCCCTGAGCCGGTCCGCTGCACGGAAGCGCGGGCCGGCGCGTCTTGTGGCATGTGCCTTGCCTGCGCCGGCGGCGCCCTCACGCGAGCCGTGATCGGGGCCCTGCAGCGTTCCCGGCGCCGCATGTCTTCGGTCCCTCTGAACCCTGGAGCCCTCCGGGCGTACTTACACGTCAGTTTGGCTCGAAGCCTTCGGCACGCGCGGGGCTCGGCGAGCTAGCCGGAGTGGCCTGCTGCCCATGCTTTCGATCCTGCTCGGACACTCTTATTTCTTGCGCTTCGATCAGAAGCAGCTGCAGCGGGCAAAACCGTACCCGCCGCTTGCGACACTGCAGGTGGCCTCGATGTTGCGCCAGGCGGGTCACGAGGTGTCGCTGTTCGACGCCATGTTGGCGGACGGCCTGGACGACTACCGGCGCATGCTGCAGGCCGTGAAGCCGCAGCTCCTTCTCCTGTACGAGGACAACTTCAACTTCCTCAGCAAAATGTGCCTCGGCCGGATGCGCCGGGCCGCGTGCGAGATGATCGGCCTCGCGCGACGCGCCGGCGCGCGCGTCATCGCCGCGGGCGCCGACGCGAGTGATGCGCCCGAGCCATACCTCGCCGCGGGGGCGGACGTGGTCCTCATCGGTGAAGGTCTGACGACGCTCGAGAGCTTGCTGAAGAAGCTCGACGCCTGCCTCCACAGCCCCCCGAGCAAGCTGGTGGAGGGCCTCGGCGGGGCCGCCACGTTCCTCGAAGGCAAGGTCTGCACGGTGAACGGTGCGCGGATACTTCCGGCGCAGCGCTACGGCGAGTTGCCGGCGTGGGATCTGGTCGACATCGGGCGTTACCGCAGCGTCTGGCGCGAGGCTCACGGTTATTTCAGCCTCAACATGGCGGCCTCACGCGGCTGCTCATTCCGCTGCGCGTGGTGCGCCAAGCCGATCTGGGGAAATCAGTACCTGCAGCGCCAGCCGGCAGCGGTCGCGCGCGAGATGGCGCATCTCAAGCACTCCTTCCACGTCGATCACGTGTGGTTCGCCGACGACATCTTCGGGTTTCGCGTCGACTGGGTGAGCGAGTTCGCGCGTTTGCTCGCGGCGCAGGACGCCTTCATCCCCTTCATGATTCAGACGCGTGCCGATCTCATGAGCGAGCGCATGGCTGCGGCGCTGCGCGCGGCCGGGTGCGTCGAGGCCTGGATCGGCGCCGAAAGCGGCAGTCAGCGGGTGCTCGACGCCATGAACAAGGGCACCACGGTGGAGGAGATCGTAGCGGCGCGCGCACGGCTGAAGCGCGCCGGCATTCGTGTCGGATTCTTCATTCAGCTCGGCTATCTCGACGAGGAGCTGAGCGACATTGTGGCCACGCGCGCGTTGCTCGACGAGGCGTTGCCCGACGATGTCGGGGTCAGCGTGTCCTATCCCCTGCCAGGCACGAAATTCTACGACCGTGTCAGGGCGCAGCTCGGTCCGAAGACCCACTGGCAAGAGAGTGCCGATCTGGAAATGATGTTCCATGGGACCTACACCTCGGAGTTCTACCGCGCCATCCGGGATCTGTTGCACGACCGCGTTTCGCTCGAGAGCTTCAACACCACTGCACACGCCGGTGAGTACCGCCGCGGCCGGGGCGCGCTCGAGCAGCGCTGGCAGAACCTGCTCTCGAGCGAGCGGCACTACCGCAACGGCCGGCGCGCGGCGCCCGCGAGCGCAGCGGTGCGCGGGTTGAGCCCTGCGAGCACCCACGGGCAGCCCGGTCGCAATGCCGGCCCGCAAGCCGGCTGAGCCCAGACGTGCGTTCCCGCCCCGCATCCGCTGCGGGTAGATGCGGCGAGCCGTTGTCATAAAGTGCCGAAGCGAATCCTTCGGCGCAGAACTTCGCCCGCTGCCGCGGGCTCACACCCCGTGTCAACCGTCGCCTGTGCCGGCCAGTCTCGTATAGATCGCCTGGAAGGTCCGCGCCGTATGGTCCGCATCCTCGAGCGTCGCACGCTGCCACGCCTCGCGCGCGATGCGCAGCCGCAGCCCCTCGTCGGCGAGCACTGCGGCGATGGCGTTGGCAAGGGCAGCCGGATCGGCGACCGGGACCGCGACGGCCGCCTGCGGTGCCCACTCGGCAATGTGCCCGACCGCCGTGCCGACGGTGGGAACGCCGGCCACGGCGGCCTCGAGGGCCACGAGCGGGCCAGCCTCGTGCCGCGACGAGACGATCATCAGATCGGCGGCCTCGACGAGCGGCCGCAGCTCGCGCTGGGGCAAAAACCCATGGAAGCTCACGTGCGCACCGAGCCCGAGCTCGCCCGCGAGACTATGGATCTCGCCAGCGAGGGTGTCTTCGCCGACCATATCGAGATGGAACTCGATACCTGCCCGCACCAGCGCCGCCAGCGCCTGCAAGAGCGTCGCCTGGTCCTTGACGCGGTTGAGGCTCGCGACGTGGATCAGCCGGGCGCGGGCCTGCATTTCGCGCCGGCGCGGTGCTCGCGGCGGCCACACGCTCAGGTCGACCCCGAGCGGCACGCGCTGCGCGCTGACTCCGAGGGCGGCGAGCGAGGCGATCAGGGGCGCGCTTGCGGCGGTCACCGCCGAGGCGGCGTGCAGCGTGAGGCGCTCGCGGATGCGCCCGCGGGCGCGCAGCATACCGCCGTAACCGATGTCGGGCAGCGCGACGAGCTCGCCGCCGGCCACATGGACCAGGCTCGGAATGCGCAGCAGCAGCGCCGCGCCAACCGCCACCAGACTGCAGGATCCCGACCAGATCGCCTGCACGACATCGAATGGTCGCGCGCGGTGCCGCGCGAGTATCGAACGCAGCGCGCGCCGGCGTGGCTGTTGCCGCCCGACGTTGTGGATGTGTGTCCCGGCGAGCCACCACTCGCCGGGCTCGGCTTCCTGCGCGAAGGCGAAGACCTCGACGTCGTGGCTGCGCGACAGCCGCTCGAGCAACGCCAGCAGTGCGGGAATCACCCGGTACTCTCCCGATCGGTCGACGCCTCCCGGCACCACCAGCGCGATGTGCATTCTGCGAGGCAGTCTCCCATGCGTGCGCAGCCGTGAACAGGTCCGATAATGGGCTCGACCTGCTGCCACGGTTGCACGAGACGCGCGCGGCTTTCGACAGCGTCGCCGATGAGTATGACGGGGACCGCGGCAACAATGCCGCGATCCAGGACATGCGCAGCGAAATGTGGCGCTGGCTCGATGCGACCTTCACCCCGGGCAGCCGCCTCATCGATCTCGGTTGCGGCACCGGCCTCGATGCAGTGCGCATGGCGCAGCTCGGCCATCGCGTGACGGCCACCGACTGGTCGCCCGAGATGGTGCGCCGCACCGGCGAGCGGGCGCGGAGCGAGGGCCTCACGGAGCGGCTGCAACCGCTCAACGTCGGCGCGCACGAGCTGCAGCGGCTCGGCAATCAGGGCACGTATGACGGCGCCTACTCCAACCTCGGAGCCCTCAACTGCGTGCCCGAGCTCGCCGACGTGTCGCGGCAGTGCGCCCGGCTGCTCAAGCCCGCCGGCCTGCTGGTCTTTACCGTGATTGGCCGCATTTGTCCGTGGGAAGCCGGGTATTACCTTCTGCAGCGACGCTGGTCGCGGGTGAGGATGCGTTACGCCCGCGGCATGGTGCCGGTCAACCTCAACCAACACACGGTATGGGCACGCTATTACGGCCCGCGCGAGTTCTATCGCGCCTTCCGTCCTCACTTTCACCTCGCACACTATCGCGGCGTCTGCATATTCGTGCCGCCGCCCTATCTGCTGTGGCTCCGCGAGCGGCACCGCGAGTGGTATCAGCGCTTGTGGCGCATCGACCGGCGGTTCGCGGGCTGGCCGGGGCTGCGCGCCATCGGCGATCACTTCCTCATCGTGATGCGCAAGCGCTGAGGCGCGCCCGATGATCGTCAACACGCGGCGCCTCTTTGCGAGCCTCCTCGAGAGGATGCAGATCAACGCCGTATGCGACGTCGGCTCGATGAACGGACAGGACGCGCTCGCCTTCAGCGCCGCGGCGCCGCGCTCGAGCGTCTGGGCGTTCGAGCCCAATCCGGTAAACTTCGCCCTGATGGCGGCCGATTGCGCCATCCGTGAGCGCAACATCCGCATCGAGCCGCTGGCCGCGACCAATTATGACGGCGAAGCCGAGTTCTTCCTCGTCGAGGCAGATTACGCGCGCAGCGATCCGCGGCGCGGCATGAGCTCGCTCTACCAGCGTGGCGACGAGTCGGCACCGGCGGGGATGGTGCGGGTGCGAACCGCGCGGCTCGATACTTTTCTCGCGGACAAATGTGCCGCGGATGCGCGGCTCGCGCTGTGGATCGACACCGAGGGCAAGACCTACGAGGTGATCGAGGGACTCGAGGGCGTGGCCGAGCGCGTACAGCTGCTGCACGCCGAGGTCGAGACCTCGCCGTGCATCGGTGCCGGGCAGAAGCTCTATCCGCAGGTGCGGGCGCTGCTCGCGGGATTGGGCTTCGCGGAGCTCGCCACCGACCACGCCAGAAGCCACACTCAGTTCAATGCGCTGTTCGTGCGCGCCCAGCAGTCTGCCGCCATGCGGCTCGAGCTCACCGCACGGCTTCTCGGGGCGCGGCTGCGCTACCTGATGGTGGCCGCGGCGATACGGCTCTGCCCGGCGTGCGTACGGCGCTACGCGGCCTGGCGGAGGAGGGCCGCCTGATGTTGAAGGGTGTGCCGTCGCAAGCGTCAGCCGGCCGGCCGCAGATGGCGGGGTTGCTCGAGGATACGACCGCGCGCGACTACTCGCGCAAGCTGCAGCTCTTCAGCGCGTTCGCCGAGCGGGAGCTGCGCCAGGCTATCGCCAGCCTCGGCCTCGAACGCGGCATGCGCGTACTCGATGCCGGCTGCGGCACCGGCGAGGCGCTCGGGTGGCTCACGGACGAGGTCGGACCGCACGGCCTCGTGGTGGGTCTCGAGCTGGCGGCTGCCCACGCGCTCGCGGCGCAGGCGCGGGCCCGTGCCGGAGCCGCGGTGCTGCAGGCGGACCTGTTCAGGCCGCCGCTCGCCCCCGGCAGCTTCGATCTGGTGTGGGCGGTGAACGCCATCAATCACCTGCGCGATCCGCTCGCCGGGGTGCAGCGACTCGCGACGCTGCTGTGCAGCGGCGGGCGTATCGCGCTCGGCCAGAGCGCGCTCCTCCCGGAGATGTTCTTCGCGTGGGACGCGCGGCTCGAGCGGCTGACCAATGAAGCCGTACGGCAGTACTACCGCGATCGCTACCGCCTCGAGGAGCGTGAGCTCGCGGGGGTGCGCGCGCTGCTCGGCTGGCTGCGCGGCGCACAGCTGCGCGACGTCGCGGTGCGCACGCTCGTCATCGAGCGCTGTGCGCCGCTGCGCGAGGTGGACCAAGTCTACTTCCTCGAGGCTGTCTTCCGCGGCACCTGGGGCGAGCGGTTGCGCCCGTATCTTTCGCGCGACGATTACGAGGAGCTCACGCATCTCTGCGATCCGGGGGATTGCCGCTTCGCGCTGAAACGTCCAGACTTCCACTTCCTGCAGACCTTCACTCTGGCGATCGGCAAGGCTTGAGCGGACACATGCGGCTCGGCACGGAGACAATTTCCCGGCGTCTCGTCACCGGGGCACAGTACGTCGCGCAGCTCACGGCGCGTGAGTCGGACCGCCACGCGCGTGCCGCGTTTCGCGGCCTCGTGCTGCGCATCGCACAGCCGGGGGCGACGCTTTTCGATTTCGGCTGCAGCCCTGGGATGGACGCGCGTTTTTACGCCGAGCGCGGCTTTCAGGTGCAGGCCTACAACGTAGACCCGGAGCAGTGCGATGAGTTCGCCTCGGAGTGTCGCGACCTGATCGCGGCGCGGCGCGTCACGCTCGAGCGCGGCACGTACGAGGATTTCCTGGCGCGCGATCGCTCGAACCGGGGGGTCGACCTGGTCACGGCCAATTTGTCACGACTCGATCTGATCGAGGATCTACACGAGTTGTTCGCTGCTTTCCACGAGCTCACGGCCCCCGGCGGGCGCGTGCTGGCGAGTGTTCTGAGTCCCTACTTCCTCGGCGACCTGGGCCATCGCTGGTGGCGGCGCAAGCTTCCGGCACTGACGCGCAGCGGGCATTTGGCCGAGCCTGCAGAGCACGCGCCGGACTACCGGCGCCGGCCAGCTGATTTCACCGCGCAGAGCGTCCCGTACTTCGACCTCGAGAATGTGTTCCCGGGCATCGAGGGCCGTCGGGTGCGAGAGGTCGAGGGCTTGCGGGTCGGTAGCGGCACGCGCGGGGCGTGGCTGCGTCTTAGCGCCTGTCGGTTCATGTTCCTGCTTTTCACCCGGCGCAACACCAGCGTCAGCCGTCAGCGCGGGGCGAGCAGCGTCACGTCGAGGAATCCGGCCTGCGCGCGGGCCGACGCGGCGCGTAGGTGATTCGAGTCGATGTAAAGCGGTAGTCCATCCGCGCCCACCGACGGACAGCTCATCCCGGCACAGAGCGCCTCGCGCGGATCGAGGACCCTGGCACCCGTGCGGGCGGCGATCTCGCGCAGCCGCTCCATGAGCGGGGCGACGAACACGGCAAACGGCGCCGCGTCGACCGGCGCGGCACGATCGGCGCGCACAACCCGCGGCGGCTCGAGCGACAGCCGCACCCGAGGCGGCAGCAGCGAGAGCGGCGCGAAGCGCGGGGACGTGGGATTCGAAAGCACGATGTACACCCGTCGGCCGCTCGAGGTGAGCCGGGCGAGCAGCTGCTCGAATTGCGCAAAGGCGATCTGCGTTGCGGGCGAGTCGAGGCGCAGCGGCGTGCGCAGAGGATCGTTCGCGCCGTAGACACCGAAATGGCTCGTCACCGAATACTCGCCGAGCAGATAGAGCTCCCAGAAGGCGCCGA
>DATIZW010000231.1:0-3759 GCA_035516875.1 Steroidobacteraceae bacterium | reverse complement strand
GCGGCCCAGCCGACGACAATGCTCGAGCTGACGCGACGCATTGCCGCCGAGCAGCGCCGCCTCACGCTGCGCGATCAGCGCATCAGCGCGCGCCAGAAGCTCGCCGACATCTACGGCCAGTGGCGGGCCGTCGTTGCATCGCAGGCGCGTACCGTGCTGCACGCCTGCCTCGCCGGGGCCGCGATCGTGCTCGCAGTGCTGCTCCTGCTCCTGTTCGCCGACCGCTGGCTCGAACGGCTGCTCGCGCGTGCCCCCGTAGACCGGCGACAGCTCGCGACGCTGCGCAGCGTGATCGGCGTCACGCTGCAGCTGATCGGTGTGGTGGTGATACTGCTGGCGCTGGTGGGATTGCCCGGTCAGCTCGGCACCATGCTCGGGATCATCGGTGCAGGCCTCACGGTGGCGCTGAAGGACTTCATCGTCGCCTTCATCGGCTGGTTCGTCCTCATGGGGCGCAACGGCATCAGAATCGGTGACTGGGTCGAGATCAACGGCGTCAGCGGCGAGGTTGTCGAGCTCAATATGTTCCACACCGTGCTGCTCGAGACCGGCAACTGGACCGATGCGGGCCACCCGACCGGACGGCGCGTCACTTTCACCAACAGCTTCGCGATCTCCGGTCACTACTTCAACTTCTCGACCACGGGCCAGTGGCTGTGGGATGAGCTGTCGGTCATGGTGCCGTACGGTCGGGATCCCCACGCCATCGCCAGTGCGATCGAGAAGGAAGTGAGCGCAGCGACGGCGAAGGACGCGAGTCAGGCCGAGCAGGAATGGCGGCGCGCCTCACGCGGTCAGCGCGCCGTTGGCTTCACGACGCAGCCCGGCATCGCGGTGCGTCCGGCCGCGGGCGGTGTCGAGATTGCCGTGCGCTACGTGACGCGCGCGAGCGAGCGGCTGGCGCTGCGCTCGCGGCTGTACCAGTCGGCCGTGCAGCTGCTCGCGGCGCACGCCTGAGGCGATGAACGCGCGGCTGCCCGCCGTGTTTCTCGGGCACGGCAACCCGATGAATGCGCTGCAGGCCAACGCCTGGACGCGCGCCTGGGCAGCGCTCGGCGCGGCGCTGCCGCGGCCGCGCGCGGTGCTCGCGATCTCGGCGCACTGGTACGTGGCCGCTACCGCGGTGACGGCCATGCGCACCCCACGCACCATTCACGATTTCGGCGGCTTTCCGCGCGAGCTGTTCGAGGTGAGCTATCCCGCACCCGGCGACGCCGCGCTCGCCGTCCGGGTGCAGCAGCTGCTCGCACCGCTCCCGGTGCTCGCCGATCACGCCTGGGGACTCGACCACGGCACCTGGTCGGTGTTGCGTCACATGTTCCCACATGCGGACGTGCCGGTGGTGCAGCTCAGCATTGATGAGACGCAGCCCCCCGCCTTCCACCATGAAATCGGGGTACGGCTGCGGCCGCTCCGCGAGGAAGGCGTTCTCATCGCCGGGAGCGGCGACGTGGTTCACAACCTGCATGCCTATGCGTGGGGCCGCCATGCGCAGCAGCCCTACGAGTG
This sequence comes from Steroidobacteraceae bacterium, assembly GCA_035516875.1. Taxonomy (GTDB): domain Bacteria; phylum Pseudomonadota; class Gammaproteobacteria; order Steroidobacterales; family Steroidobacteraceae; genus 13-2-20CM-66-19. Next base: position 2,250 of record DATIZW010000231.1, on the reverse strand, counting down.
GGCGCTGCGGTTCGAGGCGCGTGTGCGCGCATACCTCGAGGCGGGCGATCACGCGCCGCTCATCGACTATCCGGGTCTCGGTGATGACGCGCTGCTCGCGGTACCGACACCCGAACACTACCTGCCGCTGCTGTATGTCCTCGGTGCGAGCTGGCCGGGCGAGGCCGTGGGCTTTCCGGTCGAAGGCATGGATGGCGGCTCGGTATCGATGCTCGCGGTGCGTTTCGGCTAGCTCGGCGCGCGCCTTCGCGCGAGGAAGTCCGGGCAGTAGGAGTAAAGTAGCCGCCGGGCCCGGCGGGCCCTCGCCGGGGTTGCTGCGGGGGGCGCTGGCTGGTCTCGGGCCACGTAGCGGCGTGCAGCCAGGCTGACCTGGCGCGGCGGAACGATCTTAAACGGCAGGTTTGCAGTTCTTGTATAAGCCTTAACCTTTGTTAAGCGGTCGGCTGATATGGTGCGACATCATTGCCCGGGCGCTGCGGCGGTCCGAAGCGGTCGCCCTCCCACTGCCCGGGTGGCTGGATCGGCCGCCCACACCTTTCCCATGCGGCGCCCCGGCATTCGGAGGGCGTCGCTTGCAGCAACACGACATCCGCGAGGCTATGGCGCAGCTTCATGAATGACATCAATCGCGACCTTCATGACGACGCTGTGGTCGACCGGGAAGCGCGACCCGCCTGGCGCACGGCGCTTGCGACGCGGCGAGTGCTGGTCATCGTGGCGGTGCTGCTCGCCTTCGCCCTGCTGGCGTGGCTGCTGACTCCGAAGGGCACACGGGCTCCCACCGGGCGCTTCGCCGGCAACGGACCGATGCCGATCGTCGCAGCGCCGGCAGGCAGCGGCGACATGCCGATTACGCTCATCGGGCTCGGGACCGTGACGCCGCTCGCCACGGTCACCGTGCAGAGCCAGATCAGCGGACAGATCATGCATATCTACTTCAAGGAAGGTCAGACGGTGAAGGCGGGCGAGCCGCTGATCCTGATCGATCCGCGCCCATACCAGGTGGCACTCGAGCAGGCCCAGGGGGCGCTCGAGCGCGACAAGGCGCTGCTCGCCAACGCCCGCATCGACCTCAACCGCTACCAGACGCTGTGGTCGCAGGATTCCATCGCCGAGCAGCAGCTCGCCACGCAGAAGGCACTGGTGGTACAGGACCAAGGCAACGTGAAGACCGACCAGGGTCAGATCGATGCGGCGAAACTGAACCTCACGTACTGCCACATCACCTCGCCGGTCTCGGGGCGCATCGGCCTGCAGCAGGTCAACGTCGGCAATTACGTGACGCCCGCCGAGCCGAATGGGCTGGTCGTGGTCACGCAGATGCAGCCCATCACCGTGGTGTTCACCCTGCCCGAGGACGACATTCCCCCGCTGATGAAGCAGCTGCACGCCGGCAGTACATTGCCGGTAACGGCCTATGACCGCAGCAACACGCATGAGCTCGCCACCGGTACGTTGCAGTCGCTCGACAGTCAGATCGACACCACCACCGGCACCATCAGGCTCAAGGCCCTCTTCCCCAATACCGACGAGAGCCTCTTCCCGCAGCAGTTTGTCAACGTGGTGCTGCTGCTCGACACGCTGCACGGCGCCACGCTGATTCCGCAGTCAGCGGTGCAGCGCGGTGCGCCGGGCACGTACGTGTATGTCGTCAACGCCGACCAGACGGTGAGTGTGCGCACGGTGACGCTCGGCCCGGGTGATGCCAGCAACGTGTCGGTCTCCCAGGGACTCAAACCCGGCGAGCGTGTGGTCGTTGACGGCGCCGACAAGCTCAAGGACGGTGCCAAGGTGCTGGTGCGACAGGGAACCCCGGGCGCTGCTTCGGGAACCGCACAGCATCAGCCCGCCGGCCAGGGCGGGCACGGACACCGCCAGCACGGCCAGGGCGCCCAGGGCAGCCAGGGCAGTCAAGGCGGCGGATGAGCCCGCGGCGCCGCGCGGTGCCCGCACTGGCCGCATGAATCCCTCCCGCCTCTTCATACTGCGGCCGGTCGGCACATCGCTCCTCATGGTGGCGATCATGCTGGCGGGATTCGTCGCCTATGGATTTCTGCCGCTGTCGGCGCTGCCGGAAGTCGACTATCCGACGATCCAGGTGCAGACCTTCTACCCCGGCGCGAGCCCCGAGGTGATGACCTCCTCGGTAACGGCACCGCTCGAGGTGCAATTCGGGCAGATGCCGGGGCTCAACCAGATGTCCTCCACGAGCTCCGGGGGTGCCTCGGTCATCACGCTGCAATTCAGCCT
>DATIZW010000230.1:0-14502 GCA_035516875.1 Steroidobacteraceae bacterium | reverse complement strand
CGCGGCAGCGAACGCCGCGGCAGCGAGGAGAAAGCCGTGAACCGCACGATTGAGGTGGCGCCGGTCCGCAAGTCGGTCGTGGTCGATGCGAGCCCCGGGCAGGCCTTCGAGGTGTTCACGACGGGGATCGACCGCTGGTGGCCGAAGTCCCATGGCATCGGCGCTGCGCCGGTGCGGGAGTCCGTCATCGAGCCGTTCGTCGGCGGGCGCTGGTATACGCGTCACGAGGACGGCAGCGACGTCACCGTCGGGCACGTGCGGGTGTGGCAGCCCGCCGCGCGGCTGGTGGTCAGCTTCGAGGTCAGCGCCCAGTGGAAGCCCGACCCGCGACCGAAGTTCACGTCCGAGGTCGAAGTGCTCTTCACCGCCGAGCCCGGCGGACGCACGCGCGTCGATCTCGAGCATCGCGACTTCGAGCGCATGGGCGCGGAGGCGGGCGAGAAGATGCGCAAGGACGTCGACGGCGGCTGGCCGACGCTCCTCGAGTTGTTCAGCAGACAGGCTGCGAAGAAAGGTGACAAGCCATGAGCGAGCTGGTCGTCTACAGCATTCCCGGCAGCCCCTTCGGGCGGGCGGTACTGATCACCCTCGAGGAGAAGGCCGTTCCCTATCGCCTGGTGCCGGTGCCTCCCAACACACTGCGCACGCCCGAGCACCTCGGGCGCCACCCCTTCGGCCGGGTGCCGGTGCTCGAGCACGGCGACTTCCGGCTGCGCGAGACGCAGGCGATCCTGCGCTATCTCGATCGCGTGTTGCCGCAGCCCACCCTGACGCCGGCCGATCCACGCGCTGCCGCACGCATGGACGAGCTGATGAACGTCAATGACTGGTACGTGTTTCAGGGGGTCGGCAACGTCATCGCGTTTCAGCGCATCGTGGCGCCGCGCGTCCTGGGACGCACGGCGGACGAGGCCGCCATCGCCGCCGCCCTGCCCCGCGCGCATCAGGTATTTGATGCGCTCGCGGCGCTGCTCGGCAGCAGGCCCTACTTCGCCGGCGAGGATTTCACGCTGGCCGACGCGCTGCTCGCGCCACAGCTCGATTTCCTCGGGCAGACCCCGGAGTGGCCGACGCTCACGGCCAATCATGCCAACCTCGGACGCTGGCTCGAGAGCGTGCGGGAGCGACCGAGTTTCGCCGCGACGACCTGGGAGAAAGTCGCCGCCATGGGGCGCGCGTCGACGGCCGCTCCGACGGCCGCGCCGGCGCAACCGCCGGCGAGCGCGGGAGCGATGCGCTAGGGGGCCGCCGCGCACACCTGCCACGACGGCAGGGCGGGCGGTGCAGCGGCTAGGACACCCGCTTCTTCTCGAGCCGCGCTTCCTTGGCGAACTGCTGCTCCTCGGTACTGCCGGCGAGCGCCGTGATCGAGGAGGTGCCCCCGCTCACCGTCTGGGTGACGGCGTCGAAGTAGCCGGCGCCCACCTCGCGCTGGTGCTTGGTGGCACTGTAGCCGGCCGCCTCGGCGGCGAACTCCGCCTGTTGCAGCGTCACGTAGGCCGTCATCTGCTGAGCCTTGTAGCCGCGCGCCAGCTCGAACATCGAGTAGTTTAGGGCGTGGAAGCCGGCGAGCGTAATGAACTGGAAGCGATAGCCCATGGCAGCGAGCTCGCGCTGGAAGCGTGCGATGGTCGCGTCGTCGAGCTTTCTCTTCCAATTGAACGACGGTGAGCAGTTGTAGGCGAGGAGCTTGCCGGGGAACAGCGCGTGGATGCCCTCGGCGAACTCGCGCGCTTCCTCGAGATCGGGCTTGGCGGTCTCGCACCACACCAGGTCTGCATATGGCGCATAGGCACGGCCGCGGGCGATCGCCTGCGCCATCCCTGCCTTCACCGTGAAGAAACCCTCCGCGGTGCGGCCGCGCACGCTGTCGATGAAGGCGCGATCGCGCTCGTCGACGTCCGAGGTGAGGAGTGTTGCGCCCTCGGCATCGGTGCGCGCGATCAGCACCGTCGGCACGTTGCAGACATCCGCCGCGAGCCGTGCGGCGAGGAGCTTGTTGATCGCCTCCTGGGTCGGCACCAGCACTTTGCCGCCCATGTGGCCGCACTTCTTGGCAGACGACAGCTGGTCCTCGAAGTGCACCCCGGCCGCTCCTGCATCGATCATCTGTTTCATGAGCTCGAAGGCGTTCAGCACGCCGCCAAAGCCGGCTTCCGCGTCGGCGACGATCGGCTTGAGCCAGTCGATCGAGTCATCGCCCTCGGCGTGGCAGATCTCGTCGGCACGGCGCAGCGTGTTGTTGATGCGTCTCACCACCGACGGCACGGAGTCGGCCGGATAGAGCGACTGGTCGGGGTACATCTCGCCGGCGAGGTTGGCATCGCCGGCCACCTGCCAGCCCGACAGATAGATCGCATCGAGTCCCGCCTTGACCTGCTGCATCGCCTGATTGCCGGTGAGAGCACCGAGCGCGTTGACGAAGGGCTTCTCGTGCAGGTAGCGCCACAACTTCTCCGCGGTGAGCCTGGCGACCGAGTGCTCGACCGCGATCGTGCCGCGCAGCCGCACGACGTCGGCGGGTGCGTAGCCGCGTGTGATGCCGCGCCAGCGCGGGCTCTCCTGCCAGTTGTGACGCAGTTCATCGGCGGTGGGTAAGGACCTGGAAGGGTTCATGCGGTTGCCTGGTGCTTGTTGATTGGGAGCTTGCCAGCGCTCAGGCGAGCAGCTCATACGCCGGAAGCGTCAGGAATTCGTCGAAGGTGTCGCTCTTGGTCATCTGCTCGAAGAGCCGCGCCGCGGTCGGGAAGACGCCATTGGTGAGCCGCGCCGCGCCGACCTCGTCGTGAATGCGATCGAGCTCCGCGGCGAGCAGCCGGTCGAAGCGCTCGATGCTTACCGCTCGCCCGTCGCTGGTGCGTGCGCCGTGGCGCAGCCACTGCCACAGCTGGGCGCGGCAGATCTCCGCGGTCGCCGCGTCCTCCATGAGGTGATAGAGCGGCACGCAGCCCTGGCCGCGCAGCCAGGACTCCAGGTACTGCACGCCGACGCGGATGCACCCGCGCAGCCCCTCCTCGGTGATGGCGCCCTCGGGTACCGTGAGCAGGTCGCGCTCGCTCACCGCGACCTCCGCGCGCAGCACGCCGAGCTGGTTCGGACCGGGCATCACCGCATCGAAGGCCTCGCGGGCGACGTCAGCGAGCCCCGGGTGCGCGATCCAGGTGCCGTCGTGCCCGGCGCGCGCCTCGCGCAGCTTGTCCTCGCGTACCCGCGCCATGGCCGCCGCGTTGGCCTCGCGGTCGTCACGGATCGGGATCTGCGCCGCCATGCCGCCCATGGCGTGCGCGCCGCGGCGGTGGCAGGTCTTGATGAGCAGGTCGACGTACGACTTGAGGAAGTGCCGCTCCATGGTCACGGTGGCGCGGTCGGGCAGCAGGAAATCGGGGCGATTTCGGAATTTCTTGATGAAGCTGAAGATGTAGTCCCAGCGCCCGCAGTTGAGCCCGGCCGAGTGCTCGCGCAGCTCGTAGAGGATCTCGTCCATCTCGAAAGCCGCGAGGATGGTCTCGATGAGCACCGTGGCCTTGATGGTGCCGCGGGGGATGCCGAGGGCGTCCTGCGCCGCGACGAACACCTCGTTCCACAGCCGTGCCTCGAGATGGCTCTCGAGCTTCGGCAGGTAGAAATACGGGCCGGTGCCGCGCCGCGCGAGTGCCTCGTGGTTGTTGGCAAGGAACAGCGCGAAGTCGAACAGCGCGCCGGATACGGTCTCGCCGTTGATGCGCACGTGCTTCTCCGGCAGATGCCAGCCGCGCGGACGCACGATGAGGGTCGCGGTGCGCTCGGCGAGGCGATACACCTTGCCGGTTGCCGCATCCTCGTAGCTGATGGTACGCCGTACCGCATCGGCGAGATTCACCTGACCGCGGATGACGTTCTCCCAGGTGGGCGAGCAGGAGTCCTCGAAGTCGGCCATGAAGGCGCGCACCGGGGCGTTGAGCGCATTGATGATCATCTTGCGGTCGACGGGGCCTGTGATCTCGACGCGCCGGTCGGCGAGGTCGGCCGGCACCGGCGCGATGCGCCAGTCCGCCGCGCGCAGCGCGGCGCTCGCGGCGGGAAACACCGGCGTGGCGCCGTCATCGAGGAGCGCCTGGCGATGCGCACGCGCGGTCAACAGTTCGAGGCGGCGAGCGTTGAAGCGGCGGTGCAGACTTGCGAGCAGCTGCAGCGCGAGCGGCGTCAGCACTTCCTCGGAGCGCTCGATCCTTGCGCCGCTCAGCTCGACCTTAGGTCCCGCCTGCTCGCGGGAGTAGACCCGCGCCTGCGTTTCAGCATTCATTTCTCCGGCAGCATACGCTGTTTGACCGCGAATTTGACTATGGAAACTTCACACTGTTAATTTCACACGGGCAGGCGGAGACGGCGACTCGACATATGGCGGAACTGCTGCGCAAGGGACATTTCCTCGGAGCCAAGCTGCGCGCGGTCCGCCGGCGCAACGGCCTCACTCTGGAGGAGCTGTCGACGCGCTGCATCCAGCGCAAACCGGACATCGCCCCTTCGGTGTCCTACCTGTCCATGATCGAGAGCGGCAAACGCACGCCCTCGCCACAGCTGCTCGAGCTGCTCGCCGGCGTGTTCCAACGCTCGCCCGGATGGTTCCTCGACGAGAGCATCGAGCTCGAGCTGCCCTCGCCCGCGACCCCGGGAGGCGCCCCGACACGCATGCCACTCGAGCCGGCGTTTCTTTTCTCACGCAGTCTCCTCCAGTCCGCGATCCCCGAGCTCCTCGCCCAGACCGGAACGACCGGGCGACAGTTCGCGCATCTGCTCATCCGTTCGCACCAGGAGATGTCGCGCAACGACTTCCCGGACCTCGAGCGTGCGGCCGACCGCGTCGGCGAGCGGCGCTTCCCGCTCTCGGTCGAGGACCTGATGCGGCTGTGCCGGAGGCATGGGCTCGAGATCCGCTGGTTCGACCGCAAGCCCGTGCTGGCGCGCGACAAGGATCGCGAGGTGCGCAGCATGGTGCGCTCGTTCTTCGAGGCACCGCGTGTCGTTTACGCCAACCGCGCACTGCAGGGCGATCCGGCGCGCCTCAAGTTCGACCTCGCCGCGCACATCGGCCACAAGGTGCTGCACGGAGGCGATGGCCTGAAGTCCCCCCACGCAACCGGTGGGGAGATGGGCGGCAGCCCCGAGGGTGGCTCGAGCGCCGCCGGGATGAATGCGCAGGATGTGCTGCACGCCTGGCGCGATTTCGAGTGCAGCTTCTTCGCCGGCGCACTGCTGGCACCGCGCGCGCCGTTCCGGCGCTTCCTCACCCGCGAGCGCTACCGGGTCGAGGCGGGCGCGCGGCTCGAGCTCACGCCGGCGGTCGTGATGCGACGTATGACCAAGGTGTCCCCCTACCCCTACTGGCATTTCTTCGATGCCTATCCGCCGGGGTACCTGCGCGCGGTGTACCGCGGCAACGGCATACCGCTGCCGTGGGGGAACCTCGCGCAGGTGAGCGACCCGTGCCCCAACTGGGCGGTGTTCCGCATGATCGAGAGCGAGCATGGCGGCTCGGGGTCGCAGATCTCGGTGCTGCGCGACGGCGAGCGCTCGCTGCTTTATTGCTGTCACTCGATTCGCGTGCACGACATGGCCGGCAACCCGCACGTGCTCTCGGTCGGGGTGGACCTGGCGCCGGCGCTTGCCTCGAACGGTGTGCCCGGCCATACCGTGATCGACGCCATCTTCCGCGAGTGCCTGCACCGGCGCGGCGAGGCACGCATCCCACGCCCGGCCGCGCAGGCGCTCGCCGTGGTCGCCAACGTGCTGAACATCGCCTGGATCGAGGATGCGCTCGGTGCGCCCGCGCGCATCATTTGCCCGCGCAGCAACCGCTGTCCGCGCCCGGAGCGGTGCGAGGGCGCACGCCCCTCGCGCGCCCGCGAGATCGCCGACGTGCGCGAGGAAATCCTCGGCCGCGAAGGTTGATGGCGTTGCCCAAGGAGAAGCTCATGCCGGCCGATCGCAGCGCGCAAAGCCACGCGCCACGCCTGCTACTCGCCACGCTGCTGCTCGCGGCTTGCGTGCTCGCCGCGGCTATGGCGCCGCGCGCCGCCGACCCGGCAGCGACTTCATCATCGTCGTCGGCGCCCGAGCCCCCCGCGACGCTCGAGTCCGAGCGTGCCGGCGTCGCGGCCTGGCGGCAGCAGCGACTCGCCTCGCTCACGAGTGACAGCGGCTGGCTGACGCTTGCGGGCCTCTTCTGGCTCAAGGAGGGAGAGAACAGCTTCGGCCGAGGCGCTGCCAACGCACTCAGGCTCGACAATCCCGCACTCGCCGACAGCGCCGGCTCCTTCGAGGTGAGCGGCCACAGGGTGCGCTTCACGGCTCGCCCGGGAAGCGGCATCACACACGACGGCCGGCCTGTCACCACGCTCGAGCTGGCGGCCGACACGAGTGGCGAGCCCACGGTGCTCGCCAGCGGCGCGCTGCGCTTCTTCGTCATCGAGCGCGCGGGGAACCTCGGCGTACGCGTGCGCGATCTCGACAACCCGCACCGCCGCCAGTTCCAGGGCTTGCGTTACTTCCCGGTGAGCATCGGCTGGGTGTTTGACGCCCGCTTCGTGCCTTACGAGCCGGCTCGGCACATCCGCATCGTCAACATCCTCGGCATGGAGGAGGAGGAGGTCTCGCCCGGCGCCGTGGTGTTCACTCGCGACGGCCGCGAGTGGCGGCTCGACACCGTGCTCGAGCAGCCCGGCGACCAGGAGCTCTTCATCATGTTCGCCGACGCCACCAGCGGACACGAGACCTACGGCGCGGGGCGCTTTCTCTACGTGCCGCTGCCGACCAACGGCACCACACGGCTCGACTTCAACAAGGCCTACAATCCGCCATGCGCGCTCAATGACTTCGCGACCTGTCCGTTGCCACCGCCGCAGAACCGGCTGGCGCTGCGGATCGACGCAGGCGAAAGAGTCTACGCGGGCGCGCCGCCGCACGGCTCGTGAGCGCGCTGCACCACCGGCGAGATGATCCGTGAGGCGCGTCAGGCGGCGATGAAGATCGTCGCCGGGTGCTCCAGGCGTTCCTTCAGTGACTGGATCATCGCCGCCGCGTCGTAGCCGTCGACGAAGCGATGGTCGAACGAGGACGACAGGTTCATCGTCCGGCGTATCGCGATCGCGCCCTCGAACACCACCGGGCGCTCGATGGCGCGATTCACGCCGATGATAGCCACCTCCGGGGCGTTGATGATCGGTGTGCTGGCGATGCCGCCGAGCTTGCCGAGACTCGTGATGGTGATGGTCGAGCCGCTGAGCTCCTCGCGCCTCGCCTTGTTGGCTCTCGCCGCCTCGGCGACGCGCCGCATCTCGGCCGCCAGATCCCAGAGCGTACGCGCCTGTGCGTCGCGCACGACCGGGACTTTGAGCCCCTCGGGGGTCTGGGTGGCAACACCGAGGTGCACCGCGGCGTGACGGACGATCACGCCACGCTCGGCGTCGTAGTGGGCGTTGCACTGTGGAAAGTCCCGCAGCGTCCTGACGAGGGCAAGTGCGAGGAATGGCAGGTAGGTGAGTGCCGCGGCGCCGGCGGGCAGCTTGCCGTTCAAGTGGCGGCGCAGCGACTCGAGCTCGGTGATATCGAGCTCCTCGACGTAGGCGAAGTGTGGGATGTTGCGCTTGGCTTCGCTCATGCGCTGCGCGATGAGCCGCCGCACGCCGATGACCTTGATCTCCTCGGTCGCCGCTGCACCTCGCGGCTCGCCCGGGCGAGCGCTCGGCACGGCTTTCGGCGCCGGGCGCAGCGGCGTCGGCTGCGTGCGGCGCGTGATGTAGGCTTCGAGGTCCTTGGCCACGATGCGCCCGCTCGGGCCTGAGCCCGCAACCTGCCGCAGATCGACGCCGGCTTCGTGCGCGCGGCGGCGGATCGCAGGCGAGGTGGCAACACGGCCGCCCGCGGGCACGTCCGCCTCGGACGACGGCGCTGCCGCACCGTTGCCACCGCCGAACGCGCGCGGCTCGGTCACCGCCGCAGGCGGTGCCGCTGAGCTCACCGCTGCGGCGGGCGCGGCAGCCGCCGGACGGGTCGAGTGCGTCCCCGGGGAGGCAGCCGCGGCGGCCTCCGTCTCCAGCACGATGAGCTCGGCACCCACCGGCACCATGTCGCCAGGCGCTCCGGTGGTCGAGACCACCCGGCCGCCGACGGGTGCGGGCACTTCCACGGCCGCCTTCTCCGTCATCACCTCGACGACGACGTCGTCCTCGGCCACCACGTCGCCGGGCTTGACCCGCCAGCCGACGATTTCCGCCTCGACCGTGCCCTCGCCGAGATCGGGCAGCTTGAAGACGTAGCGGCTCATTGCGGCTCCATCACCTCTTTGAGGGCGGCGGCAATGCGCCCCGGGCCCGGGAAGTACTCCCACTCGAAGGCGTGCGGGTAAGGGGTGTCCCAACCGGTCACGCGTTTCACCGGCGCCTCGAGGTTCCAGAAGCACTGCTCCTGAACGGTGGCCACGAGCTCCGCGCCGTAGCCGCCGAAGCGCGTCGCCTCGTGGACCACGACGCAGCGGCCGGTCTTGCACACCGAGGTGCACAAGGTGTCGACGTCCAGCGGCGCCATGGTGCGCACGTCGACGATCTCCGCGTCGAAGCCGGTGAGGCGCACGGCCGCTTCGACGACATGCACCATGGTGCCATAGGTGAGCACGCTCACGTCCTTGCCCTCGCGTATCACCTCGGCGCGCCCGATCGGCACGCTGTAGTGGCCGTCCGGTACTTCCCCGCGCGGGTGAGCGCTCCAGGGCACGGCCGGTTTGTGGGGGTCGCCGTCGAAGGGGCCGTTGTAGATGCGTTTCGGCTCGAAGAACACCACCGGGTCCTCGTCCTCGATCGCGCTGATCAGCAATCCCTTGGCATCGTAGGGGTTGGAAGGCATGACCACCTTGATGCCGCAAACGTGCGCGAATATGGCCTCCGGGCTCTGCGAGTGGGTCTGGCCGCCGCGGATGCCGCCGCCGCAGGGCGTGCGGATGGTGACCGGCACGTGGAAATCACCGGCGGAGCGGTAACGAATCCGCGCGAGCTCGCTCACCACCTGATCGAAGCCCGGATAGATGTAATCGGCAAACTGGATCTCGGCGACCGGCTTGAGGCCGTGCACGCCCATGCCGATAGCGGCGGCGATGATGCCGCCCTCGGCAATCGGCGTGTCGAGCACCCGCTGCTCGCCGTACTTGCGCTGCAACCCGTCGGTGACGCGAAACACGCCGCCGAAGTAGCCGACGTCCTCGCCGAGGATCACCACGCGGGGATCGCGGCCCATCATCACGTCCATGGCGGAGTTGAGCGCCTGGACCATGTTCATGCGTGCCACGGCTCAGCGCTCCTGTGCCGCGGAAGGCGCGGCGCTCCCGGTGTGCGGCTCGTGCGCCTCGAGCGCCTGCTCGGCGAGCAGCGCGCGCATCTCCTCGCGCTGGCGCACCAGGTTCGCCGGCGTGTCCTTGAGGACATCCTCGAACATCGTGAGCGGATCGAGGTAGGGGCCGTGCGTGAGCGTGCCGTACGACTCAGCCTCCTTCCAGCAGGCGGTGACGTGCGCCTCGAGCTCCTTGTGCAGCTGCGCGTGACGCTCCTCCGACCAGGCGCCAAGCGCAATCAGGTGCTGCTTGAGTCGCGTGATCGGGTCGCCGAGCGGCCAGGCCCGCCATTCCTCCTTGGGGCGATAGCGGGAAGGATCGTCGCTCGTCGAGTGCGCGGCCGCGCGATAGGTGACGTGCTCGATGAGCGTCGGGCCGACGCTCTGGCGCGCGCGCTGCGCAGCCCACTGCGTCACCGCATAGACCGCGGGGAAGTCGTTGCCGTCGACGCGGATCCCGGGGATGCCGTAGCCCGGGCCGCGCTGCGCGAAGGTCCGGTGCTCACCGCCGGCAAAGCCCTGGAAGGTGGAGATAGCCCACTGGTTGTTGACGAGGTTGAGGATCACCGGGGCCTGATAGACCGCCGCGAACGTCATGGCGTAGTGAAAGTCGGCTTCCGCGCTCGAGCCTTCGCCGATCCAGCTCGCGGCGATGCGGTCCTCGCCCTTGATGGCCGCGGCCATCGCCCAGCCGACCGCCTGCGGAAACTGCGTGGCGAGATTGCCGGAGATGGAGAAGATGTTGCCCTTGCCCCAGTGATACATGATGGGCATCTGCCGGCCCTTGCACATGTCGTGAGTGTTGGACAGGCACTGGCACATGAGCTCGACCAGGTTGCGGCCGCGCACCACGTGCAGCCCCTGCTGTCGGTAGCTCGGGAACAGCATGTCGCCCGGCTCGAGCGCCATGCACTGTGCCACCGCCACTGCCTCCTCGCCGGTCGACTTGATGTAGAAGGAGATGCGACCCTGGCGCTGGATCTTCTGCATGCGATCGTCGAACAAGCGCGTCAGCAGCATGTGCCGCAGCGCCACCTGCAGTTCCGCCGCCTCGAGGTGCGGGTCCCAGGGACCGACCGCACGGTGGTCGTCTCCGAGCACGCGCACCATCTCGAGGGAGAGGTTCTCGATGTCGCGCGCCGCGGCGGCGACGTCGGGACGCTGGACCGCGCCGGCCGGAGAGATCTGCACGTAGCTGAAGTCGGGCTCCTGCCCGGGCCGGGCCGGTGGCGAGGGGACATGCAAGCGCGACCGTGGGGTCATGGAGGGCTGCCTCTTGCGGCTCGGGTGCGATATGACGGTTGCGGAGCCGGACGCCGGTTGGGCAGGATTGTAGTCGCCCGACACGGGTAACACTACGATGAAGCCCCGACACACGTACCGCGGCGTGGTGCTGCGGAACACCGCCGCGGGCGGGGCGCCGCGCGGCGCTGGACACAAGCCACGGCCGGTGCAGCCGGCGGGCGGCGCGCGCGTGCGGGTTGGTAGGGAAGTCGCCGGCCGCGGTGGCAAGGCGGTGACCGTGATAACGGGCCTGCCGTTCGATGCGGCGCAGCTCGATGAGCTCGCGGGGCGACTGAAGAGGCTGTGCGGTGCGGGCGGGGCGGTCAAGGATGGCGTGATCGAGATCCAGGGCGATCATCGCGACCGTTTGGTGGCGGAGCTGTGCAAGCTCGGGCTTGAGGCCAAGCGCTCGGGCGGCTGAGCCTTGACCAGCCGACGCTTACCGAGGCTGCAACGCAGACGCTCCGGGCGCGCAAAGTGGTATCCGTCGGCATTTATTGCTATAGAGAGCGAGTGGCAAACACCCGCGCGGGGAGAAAAAGTGTATAACAAAGCCTCAGACGCGCCCCGGGCGCCGCGCGGCAATGCTCTGCTGTTCGCGCGAAATTTCTTCCGTCATCCACGCATGCTCGGCTCGATCGTCCCGAGCTCGCGCTTCCTCATCAAGCAGCTGCTCGAGCCGATCAACTGGGGACGCGCGCGCGTCATCGTCGAGTACGGTCCGGGCGTCGGCGGCATCACCGAGGAAGTGCTGCGGCGCATGCGCTCCGACTGTGCACTGATTGCGATCGAGACCAATCCCGACTTTGTCAGCTACCTGTGCCGCACCTTGAGCGACAAGCGGCTGCACGTCGTGCAGGCCTCCGCCGCCAAGGTCGAGGAGATCCTGAGCCGCCTCGGCTACCGGCGCGCCGACTACATCATCTCCGGCATTCCCTTCAGCACCATCCCCGCACCGCTGCGCGAGCAGATCCTGCGCACCACGCACGACGTGCTCGAGCCCGGCGGCGCGTTCCTCGTCTATCAGTTCTCGACGCGGGTACTGCAGGACCTGCGGCGCATCTTCGGCTACGTGGGACGCAGGTTCGAGCCGTTCAACGTACTGCCGGCGCACCTCTTCATCTGTCAGCCGATCAACGCCTGAAGCGCGCCGCGGTCTGCGCTCACGGCGGGGCGGTGCGCAGCGAGCGCAGAAGCTCGTCGCCGAAATAGCCCGCGGGGATCGTGCCCTGTTTCATGAACTCGAGGTGAAAGCGCCGGGCAGTGAAGCGCGTACCCAGCGACTGCTGTGCGCGCTTGCGCAGGGCGAGGATCTGCTCCTTGCCGAGCCGGTAGGTGATCGCCTGGGTGGGCCAGCGCGAGTAGCGCGTGACCGCGCCGCGCGCTTCCCTGCAGCTCGCCTGCTTGGCGTCGAGCTTGAGTGCTTCGGCGTCGTGGCAGGAGCCCGGCAGGAAGTCGACCGTCTCGGAAAGCAGGGTCACCGCATCCTCAAATGACAGCCGCCCGGTGTGGATGCCGGTATCGATGCGCACGCGCAGGTCACGCAGCAGCGCGCCGCGCAGCTGGTAGAGCCGTTCCTCCGGAGTGTAAAAGCCGTTCGGCGCGCTCGGCTGCGGCTCGGCCGGCAGCGCTTCGGCGTACAGCGCCCACCCTTCAGCCGCCATCGAGTCCTCCCACATCGAGGAAGAGTCCTCCACTGCGCCCGGAGTGAGCCAGCGCAGCGCCGAGATCTGCGCGCGATACTGCGTCATCACCTTGTAGTGCCAGTCGTGGCCCGGGAAGCCCTCGTGCGCGGCCAGGTCAGGCATGGCGGCGTAGTTGTGCTCCTCGCGCAGCTGCGCCGGGTCATCGCCGGTCGGCGTGACGTAAAAGCGACCCACCCCGGTCGCTTTGAACGGCGGTGCCGGGTAGTAGGCCGCACCCTCGATCGCGGCGCGCAGCGGCGGCGGCGTCACGGTGACGTCCAGGCGGTAGTCGGCAGGCATCTCGAAGAGCCCGGTCGCGCGCGCATAGGCAACCAGACGCTCCCCGGTCTTGCGATAGCCTTCCACCATCTCCGCGTCGCTGTGCGGCGCGTTCTGGCTGAGCTGCGCGAACGCCTGGCGCACGGTTTCGGCGCCGTCGGCGCCGGCCGGCCACTGATGGGCGGCGGCGATCTGCTGCGCGAGCGTCACCATCTGCGCGCGCGTACCCTCGACCACCGCCCAGGAGGCGGCGTAGAGCTCGGCCGCAGTTTCGGTGAGTCGCAGGTTGTTGTGCAGCGCCCAGTCGTACTCCGTCTCGCCGAGTGCGAAATGGTCACCGCGGTAGTCGCTCTTGGGCGCCGGCTGTGCCGCGTCCTCGGCGCTGTCGAAAAAGGTATGGGCCACGAAATCGTGCAGCTGACGGTAGGCGGCCGCGGCGTCGTTGCCCGCAGCCGTGAGCTCGGCGAGCAGCGCCGCACGTTGCGCGGAGGCGATGTCGGTGGCGGCGATCTGCGGCAGCGTCTTGCCGAAGTAATCGGCATCGGCCGCGCTGCTCGTGAGGCCGAAGTCGCTGAGCACGCGCCAGTCGGGCGTGTTGTGCGCGGCGACGCCGGCCGTGAGCTGCCGTTCGGCAGTGGCGAGGTAACGCGGCACCGCCCGGGCGCGCTGGATCACCGCGCGCCACTCGGCGTCCGTGCCGTAGCTCGACGCGCCGGTCGACGTCATGCCCTGGATCTGCCAGTCGACGCCGCGCAAGGGCTCGTCGACGTAGGAATCGAGCGCGCGCTGCTGATGGCGAAGCACCTGATGCTGGTGCACGAGGAAGGCGATCTGCGCGAGCGCCACTGAGCGGTCGATACGCCGCCGTGCGGACAAACGTGCCGGGACGAGCGCCGCGAAGCGGGCACGGTACTCGGCAAGCTGCGCATCCTCCTTCTGCAGCGCCTCGGGCGAGTAGTCACGCAGCCGGCCATCGACGCGGGCGAGTTGCGGGTCGAACGCCCCGCCACCGAGGTAGGTCGCCACTACCGGATATTGCTGCAGGATGTAGGTAACGTACTGGTGCTCCAGCGCGGCGAAGCTCGCATCGGCCGTGTGCCGCACCGGCACTGGCTGCGCCGCCGGGGGCTGCGCGGCGGCGCCGGCAGCCGCGAGTGCCAGTGCGCACGATGAGAGGACCTGCGCCAGGCGCTGGGTTCGATCCACGTGTAGTCCTTCCCGAGAGGCCGTGCCGGCCGGCGGCGAAGCATACGCTGCGCCACCCCTGGCAGCGAAGCCCTCGCCCGGCGCCACGTTGACAGTGCCGCGCCCGCGCGAGGATGCTCCCTCCATGGCGGACATGCTGTGGATCGGAACGCGCAAGGGGCTGTTTGCATTGCGCGCCGGCGCGGCGCGCGGTGCATGGAGGCTCTCGGGCCCCCAGTTTCTCGGGCACACCATCCATCACGTGGTGCAGGATCCGCGCGAGCCGCGCCGGCTGCTGATGGCAGCCAGGACCGGGCACCTCGGACCCACGGTGTATCGCTCCGACGACCGCGGCCGCAGCTGGCGCGAGGCCGCCGAGCCGCCCGCCTTTCGCAAGGCTGCCGCGGGCGAGGAGGCTCGCGCCGTCGAGCGCGTGTTCTGGCTGACGCCCGGCCACGCCAGCGAAGCCGCCAGCTGGTACGGCGGCAGTTCGCCAGCGGGGCTGTTCCGCTCGACCGATGGTGGGGATCGCTGGCAGCCGGTGGCGGGATTCAACGACCATCCGATGCGGCCGAAATGGGCGGCACACGGCACGCCCGACGGCGAGTTCCTGCATTCCATCCTGGTCGACCCGCGCGATCAGGCGCACCTCTACATCGCCATCTCGATCGGCGGGGTGTTCGAGTCCACCGACGGTGGCAGCAGTTGGACG
>DATIZW010000229.1:0-2943 GCA_035516875.1 Steroidobacteraceae bacterium | reverse complement strand
GTCGAGCTTGTTGAAGACGTTGCGCAGGTGCCACTCGACGGTCCGAGGGCTGAGGAACAACCGCGCGCCGATCTCCGGATTCGACAGGCCATCGCGTGCGAGGCGCGCGATCTGCCACTCCTGTGCGGTCAGATCATCGCGCGTCTCGACACTCCGCTTGCGCACCTTCTCGCCGGACGCCTGAAGCTCGTTGCGCGTGCGTTCGGCGAACGCCTCCATCCCGATCGCCGCGAACATTTCCTGCGCCGTTCGTAACTGCTCGCGCGCGTCGACCCGGCGACTCTCACGGCGCAACCACTCGCCGTAGACAAGGTGGGCGCGGGCGAGCTCAGGCCGAAGCCGGGTGCGGCTCAGCCGCTCGATCGCCTCGCGATAGAGGTCGTCCGCGGCCGGCCCCTCGGTCACCAGCGCGCGGCAGCGCGCCTCAATGCCGAGCGCGAAATGGGTGCCGCACGCCTGTGTCGTCGCCGCGAGACGTACAAGTGCCTCACGCGCCAATTCGGCGTCGCTTCCGCGCGCAGCTGCCTCCACCAGCTCAGGGAGTGCGAACGTGGACACCCACGGCTCGAAGGTATTCGATGTGGCTCGCCGAGCTGCCCTTGCCGCCTCGTCATAGCGGGCGAGGCCGTTGTAGAGGACCGCGGCGGCCCAGTGCGCGTTCGTCGCAGCGATTCCGCGACCTCCGAAGCTTGCGTGCTCGATCGTTTCCGAGATCAGCGCGGAGGCCTCGGCCTCCCGCCCCTGCAGAGCCCGGAGCCTCATCAAGGTGAAGGGCGCGAAGGCGGTTCCGGTCGCAGCCGCAACGCTCTCGGCTTCTGCGATCAGCGAGGCGACTCCCGCCAAGTCGCCCGTCCACGAAGTTGATAAGGCCAAGGAGGCCAGGTGCAGCGGCAGTTGCGCGAGCACGCCCGCGTCGCGAACGAGCCGGACCTGTCTGGCCGAGATCGCGCGCATGCCCTCGTCGTCCCACACCGCGGTGCTAGCCCCGATGGCCGCCCAACCCCAACGCAGCGCGTCCTCCGCCGGCATTTCAACGAGCGCTTCGACTGCTCGCTGCAACGTCGGCGCAGCGGCAGCGGGTCCCTCGATGGCCAGCTGAGCCATGCCCTCAAGCAGCAGTTCGAGGGGACGCGGGTCACCGGACGTCGAAGGAAGCGCCCGGACGGCGCGCCAGATTTCCACGATGACGTCTCCCTGCCCCGCCATGCCCGCCGCGCCCCAGGCGGTCAGGTACGTCTCGCACGCGAGCTCCACGTCGAATGGCTCGAGTCGCCTGGCGGCCCTGAGGAGCAGCGGTGGAGCATCGCTGGCGGCGCCCGAGGCGAAGGCGATATGGCCGCGGAGCAGGTCCACCCGGGCGAGTTGGACGTCATCAAGCGGCCCGGTCTGCGCCGTGGACAGGAGCCCGAGAGCCGCATCGAACGCGCCGGCCTGGAGGCTGGCTTGCGCAGCGGCTAGGGCGCGATCCGCGCGGCGCCCGGGATCCGCAGTCAGCGCTACGGCGCGCTCCAGGAAGGCTGCCGCCGCGGCGGCGCCACCCCGCGCCTGCGCCCGACCCGCAGAGGCCTCGAGCTCCGAGGCGACCTCCTCATCGGGCCCCGCCGCAGCCGTAGACAAATGCCACGCCCGGCGATCGGGGTCGACCTCCCGATCGGTCGCTTCCGCCAGCGCTAGGTGAACCGCCTGTCGATCGCGCACCGTTGCTGATCGGTATACGGCAGAGCGCACCAGCGGGTGTCGAAAGGTCACACGCCGGCCCAGGGCCAGTAGTCCGTCGGTTTCCGCATCAACCGCCGACACCGCGATGCCGAGCCGCCCCGCCGCGCGCGAGAGCAGGAGCGGATCCCCGACTGGCTCGGCCGCCGCCAGCAGCAGCAGCAGGCGCGCGTCGTCGGCCAGAGGCTCGAGTCGTCGCAGGAAGCCCTCCTGGATCCGGCTCGTCAAGGCTTGCGCCTCTGGCAGGCCGAAGCCGCCGGCGAGCTGCGTCGCGGTGAGCCCACGTGGCAACTCGAGCAACGCGAGCGGATTCCCGCGCATCTCCTCGATGATCCGGTCCCGGATCCGCTCGTCCAGCTTGAACCGCACAGCCGAGCTCAGCAGCGCGCGCGCGTCAGCGTCACCCAAGCCATGCACCTCCAGCTCGGGAAGATGCTGAAGCTCCTCCCCCGGTCTCCGCGCTGCGAACACGAGCCCGACCCGCTCGGCCAGCAGGCGATGCGCGACGAACGCGAGCGTCTGGGCGGAGGCCTGATCAAGCCATTGCGCGTCGTCGATGACACACAGCAGAGCACGCTCGGCCGCCACTGCGGCGAAGAAGCTCAGCACGGCCAGCCCAACCAGGAACCGATCCGGCGCAGCGCCGGCGCCGAGGCTGAACACGATCTCTAGCGCCTGCCGCTGCGGACCCGGTAGCCGATCGAGGCAGTCGAGCAACGGCACGCACAGCTGATGCAGACTGGCGTAAGCCAGCTCGATGTCCGACTCCACCCCTGCTGTCCGCACGATAGTCAGATCCGACGCGGAGGAGATCAGGTACTCCAGCAGCACTGTCTTCCCGATCCCGGCCTCGCCCCGCACCACCAAGGCCCGACTCTGGCCTGCGCGGACATCCCTGAGAAGGCCGTCCAGCGCGGCGCATTCGCTGGCCCGGCCGCGCAGATTCGTCCGCCGTCCCGGTCCGGGAACACGGCTCTCCATCAGCGTGTCGAATCGTAGAGGACACGGAGCCTCGCCAAGGCCCTCTCAGCGGGCATGGAGGCATCGACGCCCCCGTCTGCGCTCATCTCATAACGGTCTCGGCGACGGCGTCGGGAAGCGCACCAGCCAGCTCCCGGCGAGAGCGGATGTCCAGCTTGTTGAACACGTTGCGCAGGTGCCACTCAACAGTCCGAGGACTTAGGAAAAGCCGGGCGCCGATCTCCGGATTCGACAGGCCATCGCGGG
>DATIZW010000228.1:0-4304 GCA_035516875.1 Steroidobacteraceae bacterium | reverse complement strand
TCGCCGGCGCGTTGGCCATGAAATTCGCCGCATCCTGGTAGAGCGGGTTGCCGGGGCCGGCCGTCACATCGGCGCTCGAGATCACCCCGGTCGTGTTGTCGTAGACCTTGAAGGCCTCGAGTGTCGTGCTCGAGGCGCCCTCGATGCTGCCGCCGAGCACGACGCCGCCGCCACCGGTGAGGACCGAGGCCACCGTCGCCTGCGGCACGCGCAGCAGCAGCGTGCCCCCTGTGCCGGAGGCGCCATCCGCCCCCACGCCGCCCGCGGCCACGTTGATGACGGAGCCCGGGTTGAGGAGCATGCCGCCGCTCGCCGTCTCGAGCTCGACCACCCCGCCGTTCTGGCCAGCGCCGGTGGCTTGCGCGTTGATGGTGCCGTTCACCAGCACGTTGTCGGCCGCGGCGAGCACGACGGTGCCGCCGCTCGTGCCCGAGGCGTCGATGAGACCGTCGACGGTGATGCTGCCCTGATCGGCCTCGAGCTCGACGTCGCGAGCGCTCACAGCGTTGCCGGCGCCCGCCGCCACGACGAGGTCGCCGGGGCCGCGCAGCCTGAAGCTGCGGCCGCCCGAGAATCCACCCGCGTTGAGCGCCTGGTTGAGCCGGCCGAAATCGCCGAAATTCTGCGCATCCACGCTGAACGATGCGCCGGAGGAGCCGAACAACTGGCCGGCGACGCTCACGGTGCCGACGGGCGCGGCGAGTCGCAGCGAGCCGCCGCTGCCGCCCGCCGCGGCGCTCACCTCGATGGTGCTGCCGCTCGCGATATCGAGGTCCTGTGCCGAGGCCAGCGTCACGGCCCCGCCGGGCGTCGGGACCATGACCGAGTCGTACTGGCGCAGAAGGCCCGCCACGTTGATGTCGGCGCCGGAGTTCAGCGTGAGATCGGCTCCGGGCGCCGTTCCGATCGTCGTCAGCGTCACCTGCCCGGACGGCAGCAGGATCTGCGTTCCGAGCGCTACGCTGCTGCCGCGGATGGCGAGCGAGCCGCCGAGGTCCGTGACCGCGTTCAGCGCGGCCGGCTGGGTGGGCGCCGTAATCGACACCGCGCCGTTCGCAGAGATCGTCGTTCCGCTGCCGGCGGCGGTCGTCAGCCGCGCCGCGACGATGGACAGATCCCCGAGCGTCGAGAGCGAGCCGCTGCCCCCGGCGGTCAGTGCGCCGGGGGTGGCGAGCGACAGCGTGCGAAAGCCGGAGACGTCGAGCGATCCCGACTCGAGCGCGATGTTGGCGGCGCTGAAGGCGAGCGTCCCGGACCCCGACCCCGGTGTCACGGCCGCGCCCCCGCCGGAAGCCTGCAGCTGGGAATCACCCAGCCTGAGCGTGCCCGTCACGCTCACGGTGGCCGAGTCCCCGGCGAGGCCGAAGCCCGAGAGACCCTGGGCGTCGATGGTGAGATTCTGCGCGGAGAGCGCGCTGCTGCCATAGAAGTCGACCGTCGAATCGCTCACCAGCAGCACGTTGCGCAGACCGCCCTGCGCAAGCAGCGCCGGCGCGAGCACAGTCTCCTGGCCTGATCCGGCCGCAGGCTCGCCGACCGCGAGCCGTGTCGACTGCAGGGCGAGATCGCCCCCATTCGCCGTGATCGCGCCGTTCACGAGTACGTTCTCGCTCCCCTCGAGATAAACCGAGCCGCCATTCGCCGTCAGCGAGGAACCGCTCTCGAGCGACAGAATGCCCGCACCGCTCGTGCCACCGGTGCGGCTCACCGTCGCCTGGGGACCGGCGCTCACGCTGAGGAACGCACCGTTCCCACTGAGCGTGTAGGTGGGTGCCGGCAGCGGTGCGCCGGCACCGGTGAGCGAGGCACCGGAGGCGACGCTCACCTCATCGGTTGCGGCAAGCAGTAGGTCAGGCGCGCTGAGCGCGGCACCACCAGCGATGGTTACCGTCTGGGCATCAGTCGTGATCGCGCCGCCGCCGCTGCGCTCACCACCGAGGAGCAGGCTCTGCGCCCCGAGCGCATCGAGGCTCGCGGCGGATATGACCAGCGTGCCGGGGGCCGCGGCGGTGCTCGCGCCGCCGGTCACGAGGATCTGCGCGCTCGAGACGTCGACCGTCGCCCCGAGGCCGCCGCTTGCGGGCGCAGCCCGCAGCGCGCCATCGAGCGACAGGCTCGCGCCGGCGATCAGCTCGAGCGCACCGCTGTCCTCGGGCAGCCGCGGCACCGGCTGGTTGCTGCTCGCGGCCTGCGCGGCGAAGAACTGGTTGGCTCCGGTGATCTCGTACTGCGCCTGCTGCAACACCACCGACGCGGGCGTGACGATAAAGCCGGACGTGCGCGAGCTGCCGAAGGCAGTGCCGGCGATGGTCTCGTAGCCGGAGACGACCGTGCCGCCGCCGAGGACCGGCACCTGCTGACCCGGTTGCATGTCCTGGTACGCGGATGATGCCGGGGTAACGAGGAACGCCCCGGGCAGCAGCGCATAGCGCGCGGGCAGAAGCAGATAGGTGCCGGCCGCGAGACCGGGCGCGCCGGAGAGATACACTGCGGCACCCGGCTCCAGGTTCGCATCCGGCGAGAGGCTCGGATCCCAGGGCGCAGCGTTGGCTCCGAGCCCGGGCAGGATCGCGAACTGCTGCGGGCGGCCGCCGACCGAGGCAAGCTGCGAGAGCACATCGTGCGTGCCGCCGACACCCTCGATCCACTCGTAGGCCTGCAGATCCCCGCCGCCCGAGACATCGATGGTCGCGCCGCTCGCGACGTCGACATTCGCGCCCCTGAGGATGATCCGCTGCGATGGAGGCGGGAGCGTGGCATCCGAGCTGCTGCCAAATACAGAGGTGGTACCCCCGGGAAGCGCATACACCCAGTCGAAGCCGCCCTGGGTCTGACCAAAAGGAATGGTGAGTCCGTCGGCCGACGTCGAAGTGAGGCTCCCCGCACCGAGCGTGACATTGGCCGCGTCGATGCTGATGGTCCCGAAGGGCGCACGCAGCACACCATCCTGCACCACCGTGCCCGCGCTCAAGGTAAGCGCACCGTCCGCGGACAGGAGATCCTGATTCGGCCCGGGTGTGCCACGCACCGTGATGGTTCCTTGGGTCGGATCCGAGGCGATGACGAAGTCAGTGAGCGTGGACGGATAGATCTGCTGCGCCGTGAGATCGATCGCGCCGGCGGCGTTGAGACTGCCGCTCGCGGCAGTGGCGACGACGCCGTTCTGCGGCAGATTGACGACGCCCGTGAGTCGCAGATCCCCGGCCGAGGTGAGCGCGACCTTGCCGACATCGAGAAGCGCCGTCGATCCGTAGAGCTCGATGAACTGCCCCGCCACGTCGAGCTCCCCGGTGCCGCCGGTGGCGGCCGGCAGCGGGTAGTTGTTGTTGTTTGAGTTGCCGAGCATGACGTAGGGCGCCGCCACATTCGCCACGGCTCCGGGGCTCACCGAATAGGTCGCGGCATCGAAGGTGAGCTGCTGTCCCACGCTCAGAGAGACGTTGCCGCCAAAGGAGATCTCGCCGAGCGAGATGCCGCTCGAGTTGACGAGCGGTGCCGCGCGCAGCGTGAGCGAATCGAAGCCGCCGGCCTGCACTGCATTCGCCGAGACCGTCGCCAGGTTGGCGAGCGCATCCGGCACGCCGCTGCCGGGCAGCACGACGGTGGGAGCGACGGACTGACTGACGAGAATCTGCGGGGCCGAGCGCGGAAACGGGGTGGTCCCGACACCGCCCTGAAAGAGGCTCGCGGGCTCGAGCGCCACGGTGAGGCTGCCGCCGGCCGGCCGTGGCAGCCCCGGACCGGGAGTGCCCGCCTGCGCGCTCAGGGTTCCGTCGAGAACAATGCTGTCGGTGGCGGTGAGACTCACGCTGCCGCCCGCCGAAGCAACCAGCTGTGTGCTCGTCGTTCGGCCGCCGGGCGGAACTTCATCGATGATCCCGGAGCTCCCGGACACGTCGATCACCGAGCCCGGCAGAAGCTCGATCGACCCCGGCAGATTGCTCTGCACGGTCATGCTGACGCTGCCGCCCGGGAGGATCTGGCCGCTGCGCAGGCCGGTGGGGGAACTGACGATCTGCGGGATACCCGCAACGTCGAGCGTGGCGGTCGGTGCAAGCCAGATGGCCTGCGAGGGCTCGTAGGAATCTTCGCTGAGCGCGCCGGGCAGTCCGAGATTGAGCGCGATGCTGCCGCCGGGCGCGCTGAGCGTGCCTTCCACCAGCATGCGCACGTCGGAGCCCAGCGTGAAGGCCGCCCCGGGGTCGCCCTGGATCTCGGCCCCCTGGCCGATGGTGAGCGAGGGCGTCGTGGGCGTTACGGTCAGAATCGTGGAGCTGTTCACGCCGACATTCGCTTCCGTGGCC
>DATIZW010000227.1:0-9501 GCA_035516875.1 Steroidobacteraceae bacterium | reverse complement strand
TACGAAGATGCCCGCCGCGCAGCCTCGCTCCTCGACATCACACTGACCACCCGCGGGCAGTCCGCCGGCCAGCCCATCCCCATGGCCGGGGTGCCGTTTCACGCGGTCGACAGCTACCTCGCGCGGCTCGTGCGCAAGGGTGAGAGCGTCGCTATCTGCGAGCAACTCGGCGACCCCGGAAACACCCGCGGACCCATCGAGCGGCAGGTGGTACGCATCGTTACGCCGGGGACCCTCACGGATGCGGCGCTGCTCGAGGAGCGTGCCGACACACTGCTCGCCGCGCTGGTAAGCGATGGTGTCCGCTTTGGCATCGCCTGGCTCGACCTCTCTGCCGGGCGCTTCACCGTGCAGCAGGGTGAGGGGCGGGCCGCCCTCGTTGCAGAGCTCGAGCGGCTCAAGCCCGCGGAGCTCTTGCTCGCGGAAGGCGCGGCGTTCGCACAATCCGCGCCTGCCGGCACGACGGTGCGCACCCGTCCGCCCTGGCACTTCGAGCTCGCGAGCGCCTCGCGGCTGCTCACCGATCAGCTCGGGACGCTCGACCTCAAGGGGTTCGGCGCCGATGAGCTGCCACTTGCCATCCGTGCCGCCGGGGCGCTGCTGCAGTACGTGCGCGACACGCAGAAATCGGCCCTGCCGCATATCCGTGCACTGTGTGTCGAGGAACGCAGCGACGCCCTGATGCTCGATGCGGCCAGCCGCCGCAACCTCGAGCTGGATACGAGCCTCGGCAGCAAACAGAACGCGACCCTGCTTGCGATCATCGACAGCTGTGTCACCTCGATGGGCTCGCGGCTGCTGCGGCGCTGGCTCAACCGCCCCCTGACGAGCCAGCCGCTGCTGCGCGAGCGCCACCACGCGCTCGGCGCGCTCATCGACGGGCGGCGTTTCGAGGCGGTGCGGGAGCAGCTGTCCGGCGTCGGCGACGTCGAGCGGATCCTCGCACGGGTCGCGCTGCGCTCGGCGCGCCCGCGCGATCTCACGCAGCTGCGCGCCTCGCTCGCCCTGCTCCCGGCGCTGCGCACCGCGCTCGCCGCCCTCGACTCCCCGCTTCTCGGGCGGCTGCACGCCGCCATCGGCGAGCACCAGGAAGTGGTCGCGCTGCTCGCGGCGGCCATCGCACCAGAACCCGCTGCGCTGGTGCGCGATGGCGATGTGATCGCCGCCGGCTATGACGCACAGCTCGACGAGCTGCGGCGCATCGCCACGCACACGGATGAGTTCCTTCTGGACCTCGAGAGGCGCGAGCGCGAGCGCAGCGGGCTCGCCGGCCTCAAGCTCGGCTACAACCGCGTGCAGGGCTTCTACATCGAGATCGCGCGACGCGACGCCGAGCGCGTGCCCAAGGACTACGTCCGCCGCCAGACGGTGAAATCGGCCGAGCGCTTCATCACCGCGGAGCTGAAGAGCTTCGAGGACCGGGTGCTCGGTGCGCGCGAGCGGGCCCTCGCCCGTGAAAAGGAGCTGTTCGAGGGGCTGTTGACGCAGCTGATCGATGGCCTCGGCCCCATGCAGGAGAGCGCCGCTGCGGTTGCTGAAGTCGACACGCTCGCTGCTTTGAGCGAGCGCGCCTGCGCCCTCGAGTGGACGCTGCCTGAGCTCGTGAGCGAGGCGCGCCTCACCATCGAGGGTGGGCGGCATCCGCTCGTCGAGCGCTTCAGTGACGCCCCCTTCGTGCCGAACGATCTGCGTCTCGATGCCGAGCGGCGCATGCTGATCATCACCGGCCCGAACATGGGCGGCAAGTCGACCTACATGCGCCAGGCGGCGCTCATCGCATTGCTCGCACACATCGGCAGCTACGTGCCGGCCGAGCGCGCGGTACTCGGCCCGCTCGATCGCATCTTCACACGCATCGGCTCGGCGGACGATCTCGCCGGCGGCCGCTCGACCTTCATGGTGGAGATGACCGAGGCCGCGAACATCCTGCACAACGCGAGCGAGCGCAGCCTGATCCTGCTCGATGAGATCGGCCGCGGGACCAGCACGTTCGACGGCCTGTCGCTCGCCTGGGCCATGGCGCGCGATATTGCAACGCGGGTGCGGGCGTTCACCCTGTTCGCCACCCATTACTTCGAGCTGACCACGCTCGCCGGCGAGGTTGAGGGCTGCGCCAACGTGCACCTCGATGCGACCGAGCATGGCGAGGGCATCGTGTTCCTGCACGCGGTGAAGGACGGGCCCGCCAACCGCAGCTATGGCCTGCAGGTGGCGCAGCTCGCCGGCGTCCCGCCTGGCGTAATCGGCGAGGCGCGCCGCTATCTCGAGCACCTGGAGTCTGAGCGTGACCGCCATCGCGCGCGGTCCTCCATGGCGGGCGATGGTGCTGCCGCGCAGCCCGAGCTGCCCCTGTTTTCAGGGGCAGCGTGCTCTTTTGCCGCCGCAGCCGATCCCGCGAGCGAGGACCCGCTACGCACTGCGCTCGCGGCCCTCGACCCCGATCAGCTCTCGCCGAAAGCGGCACTCGATGCGCTCTATGAGCTGCGCCGCCTGCTCGGCGACGGTTGACGGAGGCATCCGCCATCGCGGGACAGGCTCAGCGTAGCGAGAACCGTCCCTGGGTGAGAAACAACCCGGCCTCGTGCGCGACGCGTGCCGAGACCAGCATCCCGAAGTGACTCACCGGCAGCACGATGTGATCGGCGGCGCCCGGCATGCGCGTTTCGCTCACCGCGACCGTGCCGTCATTGTCCTCGTCGAAGCCTGCGATCAGCTGTCCGAAACCGATCCGCTGCGTCCCCGCCACGATCCCGAGCGGCCGTGCATGCGTCCAGTGCCGCGTCCGCGGCGCGAGCAGCTCCTCTGCGACCGAGGGACCCATGAGATGTGCGATCGGCGCAAAACGGGCCGCGCGTTCGGCCGCACGGCTGGCGATGCAGGGTGTGCCGAGAAACACTGCGCGGCCGGCCGGCTGGTCGGGAAAATGCTCGAGGAAACGATGGATGACGAGGCCGCCGAGGCTGTGACCGAGGAAATGCAGCTCCGGCGCCTCGAGCTTGTGCACGAACGCCGCCAGCTGCGCGGCGATCGCGCTCATGGTCAAGGAGGCAGCAGAGTAGTGGAAGGAGTGCAGCGTGAGGCCGAATTCCTGCTCCAGGCGGTGGCGCAGGAGCATCGACTCCTGGCCCGGCATCCAGAGGCCATGCACGTAGACGACCGCGGTCACGGCAGCTCAGGCGGCATGCCCGGCCCGCGCTGCGGGCGCGTGCTCACGAGGGCGGCGGCACGCGAACCCGCACGTGCAGCTCGCGCAGCTGCGCTTCGCTCACTTCCGTCGGCGCATCGGTGAGCGGATCCGCCGCCGTCTGCGTCTTCGGGAAGGCGATGACCTCGCGGATGCTGTCGGCACCGGCCATCAGCATGGCGAGGCGATCCAGCCCAAAAGCGATGCCGCCGTGCGGCGGGGCACCGAACTTGAGCGCATCGAGGAGAAAGCCGAACTTCTTCTGCGCTTCCTCGGCACCGATGCCGAGGAGCTCGAACACCGTCGACTGCATCTCCTGGCGATGTATGCGCACCGAGCCGCCGCCGATCTCCGAGCCGTTGAGCACCATGTCGTAGGCCTTGGCGAGTGTTGCCGCGGGCGCAGCGCGCAGCGCCACCGTATCGTCGCTCTGCGGAGCGGTGAACGGATGATGCATGGCCACCCAGCGCTTCTCCGCCTCCTCCCATTCGAACATCGGAAAGTCGAGCACCCACAGCGGCCGCCAACCGCTCTCCACGAGCTTCAGGTCCTGCCCGATCTTGAGCCGCAGTGCCCCGAGCGCGTCGTTCACGACTTTCGCGCGGTCTGCGCCGAAGAAGATGAGGTCGCCGTCGGCCGCCCCGGTACGCTCGAGAATGCCCTCGAGCGCTGCGTCGCTCAGGAACTTGATGATCGGCGATTGCAGACCCTCGCGTGCCTTGTCGCGCTGGTTCACCTTCACGTACGCAAGGCCCTTCGCCCCGTAGCGCGCGACGAACGCGGTGTACTCATCGATCTGCGAGCGCGGCATCGCCCCACCCCCAGCGACGCGCAGTGCCGCCACGCGGCCGTGCGGGTCCCTGGCAGGTCCCGCGAATACCTTGAAGTCGCAGTCCCGCACCAGATCCGCGACGTCGGTGAGCTCGAGCGCGATGCGCAGATCGGGCTTGTCGGAGCCATAGCGACGCAGCGCCTCCGCGTAGCTCATACGCGGAAAGGGATCGGGAAGCGCCGCGCCGAGCACCTCGCGGAAGCAGTGCCGGATCAGCGCCTCCATGAGTGCCATGATGTCGTGCTGGCCGAGAAATGAGGTCTCGACGTCGAGCTGTGTGAATTCCGGCTGGCGGTCAGCGCGCAGATCCTCGTCGCGGAAGCAGCGGACGATCTGGTAGTAGCGATCGAAGCCCGCGATCATGAGCAGCTGCTTGAAGATCTGCGGCGACTGCGGCAGGGCAAAGAACTTGCCCGGGTGCGTGCGGCTCGGCACCAGGTAATCGCGCGCGCCCTCCGGGGTCGCCTTGGTGAGCATCGGCGTCTCGAGATCGATGAAGCCGTGGCTGTCGAGCCAGGTGCGCATCGCTCGTGTCAGCCGGTGCCGCAGCCGCAGCCGCTGATTCATGACCTCGCGACGCAGGTCGAGATAGCGATAGCGCAGCCGCACCTCCTCCCCGACCTGCTCATCGAGCTGAAACGGCAGCGGCTCGGAGCGATTGAGGAGCTCGAGCTGCTGCGCCACGAGCTCCACGCGCCCGGAAGCGAGGTTGGGGTTCACCGTGCCCGGCGGTCGCTCGCGCACGCGCCCGGTCACGCGCACCACGAACTCGTTGCGCAGCCGCTCGGCTTCAGTGAATACGGCCGCCGCGCCCGGGTCGAACACGATCTGCAGCAGGCCCTCGCGATCGCGCAGATCGACGAAGATCACCCCGCCATGGTCGCGCCGGCGATGCACCCAACCGGCGACCGTCACCTGCTGGCCGAGGAGCTGCTCGTTAACGTGTCCACAGTAATGTGAGCGCATGAACGGACGATGTTACGGAGGGCCGCAGTGCCTAGGCAACCCGATCAATCACGCCGATCAATCACGCGGCATTTCGAGCACCGCGGCGCCCTCGAGAGCCCCGGTGCGCAGTCGCTCGAGGGCGAGGTTCGCGTCGGCGAGCGCAAAGCACTCCACCGAGGCCTTGAGGCCGATGCGCGTGGCCAGCGCCATGAACTCCTCCCCGTCCCGGCGTGTGAGGTTCGCGACCGACGAGACCGAGCGCTCGCCCCACAGCAGGCGGTACGGAAAGGCTGGGATGTCGCTCATGTGAATGCCGGCGCACACGACACGCCCCCCCGGGTGTACCGCGGCGAGAGCGGCGGGAACGAGTGCGCCGACGGGCGCGAAGATGATCGCGGCGTCGAGCGGCTCGGGCGGCGCCTCGTCCGAGGCACCGGCCCACACCGCCCCGAGCTCGCGTGCGAAGCGCTGCCCCGCATTGTCTTCCGCGCGGGTGAAGGCGAACACCCGGCGCCCCTCGTGGCGCGCGACCTGCGCGAGCAGGTGCGCGGCGGCACCGAAGCCGTAGAGTCCGAGGTTTGCCGCCTCGCCCGCCTTGCGGTAAGCACGGTAGCCGATGAGCCCGGCGCACAGGAGTGGTGCGAGGCTCGCGGCCGGCACGTCAGCCGGCAGCGGCAGGCAGTAGCGCGCGTCGGCAAGCGCGGTCTGCGCGTACCCGCCGTCGCGGGTGTAGCCGGTAAAGCGCGCGTTGACGCAGAGGTTTTCGAGACCCGCACGGCAGTACGCACACATCCCACAGGTCCAGGCGAGCCACGGCATGCCGACCCGATCGCCGCTACGAAAGCGCGTCACTTCGCGCCCGCATTCGATTACGACGCCGACGATCTCGTGCCCCGGCGTGAGGGGGCAGTGGATGTCGGGCAGCTCGTTATCGACGACGTGCAGGTCGGTGCGGCATACGCCGCAGGCCTCGACCCGGATGAGGACCTCCTGTGCCGCTGGCGCCGGCAGCGCCACCTCGGTTGGGGTGAGCGGTGAGCTCGGCGCGAGCAGACGCATCGCCTGCACAGGAACCTCAGGCGGCCGGCTTGGCGAGGGGATGCGCTTTGGCTGTGGCGGGCGGTACCACCACGCCGCAGGTGATGATCATTTTCATGGCCGCATCGACCGACATGTCGAGCTCGATCGCCTGGCGGCGGGGCACGATGACGAGAAAGCCGGCGGTCGCATTGAGCGCGGAGGAGATGTAAACGGCCACGTGCGGCTCACCAAGCTTCTCGCTCACCTCGGGCACGTCGTCGGCGGTCAGAAAGCCGATGCTCCACACCCCGGGCCGCGGGTACTCGACCATCACCACCTTGCGAAAGGCGTTCGATTGCGAGAAGACGCTCTCGGCGAAGCTCTTGACGCCTCCGTACACCGAGCGCACGACCGGGATCCGATTGAGCAGTTCCTCGCCCCAGATGATCAGCTGCCGGCCGATCAGGTTGGTCACCAGAAGCCCGGTGAGCAGCAGCACGATGAGCGCAACGACGGCGCCCAGGCCCGGCAACGGGAAGCCGACCAGTGCCTCGGGTCGGTAGGCCGGCGGCAGGAGCACCAAGGTGCGATCCATGATGTGCAGCAGCGTCACCACCACCCACACGGTTGCGACGATCGGCAGCCACACGAGGATTCCGGCGACCAGGTAACGTCGCACGTTCCATCGGCGCTTGCTGCTTACGCCGCTCACGGTCCTCACCGCCGGCGCTTGCCGGCACTTTTGCGCGCCCTGGGGCGCACGGGGGAGCGCGCCGTGGCTCGACGCGCCCTGACCGGGACGCTGACGCTCTTGCGCGCCGGGGCGGTGCCTTCTGTCGCCGCCTTCGGCGCCGCGGGCGTCGGCTCCTTGGCCTCCTTCGGCTCCTTGGCCTCTTTTGCCTCGGGCTTTGGCTCCTTGGCTTCGGGCTTGGCGTCTGCCTTGGCCTCTTCCTTGTCGGCGCCGAGCAGGTTGCGCTTGTTTTCCTTGTCCGACTTGAAGTCGGTCTCGTACCAGCCGCCGCCCTTGAGGCGGAAGACCGGCGCGGATACGAGCTTCTTCAGTGCCCGCTTGCCGCACGAGGGGCATTTGGCGAGCGGGGCGTCGGTAATTTTCTGCATGACCTCCGCATAGAACTTGCAGGCCTGGCACTCGTATTCGTAGAACGGCATGAGGTGCCTTAAGTCGTATGTTGTGAAGCGATTATAGCGAAAGCCGCACAGCTCACCGGGCGGCGAGTGCACGCTATGCGTAAGTCGCCGGCGCTGCAGGGCGTGCCGGTTCTCATCGGGCCTTGGCGAAGGTGAGCTCCCCGTCGCGGGTGCCGATCCGGATACGATCGCCCGGCACGAACTCGCCCTGCAGGATCTTACTAGCCAGCGGGTTCTCGATCTGCTGCTGGATCGCTCGCTTGAGGGGCCGCGCGCCGTACACCGGGTCGAAACCTGCCTCGCCGAGGAGGTCGCGCGCCGCATCGTCGAGGGTGAGGTCCATGTTGCGCTCCTGCAGGCGCTTGCGCAGGTAGACCAGCTGGATGTCGACGATCGCGCGGATCTGCTTGGTGCCGAGCGGATGGAAGACCACGATGTCGTCGATGCGATTGATGAACTCCGGGCGAAAGCTCTGCTGCACGATCTCCATCACCGCGCTCTTCATCTTGGCGTAGTTCTTCTCGCCCACGTACTCCTGGATCACCTGCGAGCCGAGGTTGGACGTCATGATGATGACGGTGTTGCGGAAGTCGACCGTGCGCCCCTGGCCATCCGTCAGGCGCCCGTCGTCGAGCACCTGCAGCAGTACGTTGAACACGTCCGGGTGTGCCTTCTCCACCTCATCGAGCAGGATCACGGAATAGGGCCGGCGCCGCACCGCCTCGGTGAGGTAGCCGCCCTCCTCGTAGCCGACGTACCCGGGAGGTGCACCGATCATGCGCGCCACCGAGTGCTTCTCCATGAATTCCGACATGTCGATGCGTACCAGGGCATCCTCGGTGTCGAAGAGGAACTCGGCGAGCGCCTTGCAAAGCTCGGTCTTGCCGACGCCCGTGGGACCGAGGAACAGGAACGAGCCGTTCGGCCGGCGCGCATCGGAGAGCCCGGCGCGCGAGCGGCGGATGGCGTTGGACACAATCCGCAGCGCCTCGTCCTGGCCCACCACGCGCTTACCGAGTGCCTCCTCCATGTGCAGGAGCTTCTCTTTCTCGCCCTGCAGCATCTTCGACACCGGGATGCCGGTCCACTTGGAGACGACCTCGGCGATCTCTTCCTCGGTCACCTTGTTGCGCACCAGCGTCGGAGTCTTCTCCTCGGCGGCGGTCGCAGCCGCGAGGCGCTTCTCGAGCTCGGGCATCTTGCCGTACTGCAGCTCCGCCATGCGTCCGAGATTGCCGGCGCGCCGCGCGGCATCGAGCTCGAGCCGCGCGCGATCGAGCTCCTCGCGGATCTGCGCAGCGCCCTGCACGGCGGCTTTCTCCGCGTTCCACACCTCTTCGAGGTCGGCGTACTCCTTCTCCAGCGTGCTCAAGCTCTCCTCGAGGGTAGCCAGACGCTTGCGCGAGGCTTCGTCCTTCTCCTTCTTCAGCGCCTCCTGCTCGATCTTGAGCTGGATGATGCGCCGCTCGAGCTTGTCGAGCGCCTCGGGCTTGGAGTCGATCTCCATGCGGATGCGTGCCGCCGCCTCGTCGATCAGGTCAATGGCCTTATCCGGCAACTGGCGGTCGGTGATGTAGCGGTGCGAGAGCATCGCCGCGGCGACGATGGCCGGGTCGGTAATGTCGACTTTATGGTGGACCTCGTAGCGTTCCTGGAGTCCCCGGAGGATGGCGATCGTGTCCTCGACCGAAGGCTCATCGACCAGCACTTTCTGAAAGCGGCGCTCGAGCGCTGCGTCCTTCTCGATGTACTTGCGGTACTCGTCGAGTGTGGTTGCGCCGACGCAGTGCAGCTCGCCACGGGCGAGCGCGGGCTTGAGCATGTTGCCCGCGTCCATGGCGCCCTCGGCCTTGCCTGCGCCCACCATGGTGTGCAGCTCGTCGATGAAGAGAATGATCTGGCCTTCCTGCTTGGCGAGGTCGTTCAGCACGCCCTTGAGGCGCTCCTCGAACTCGCCGCGGAACTTGGCGCCGGCAATCAGAGCGCCCATGTCGAGCGCCAGGATGCGCTTGTTCTTCAGGCCCTCGGGCACCTCGCCGTTGACGATGCGCTGCGCGAGGCCCTCGACGATCGCGGTTTTGCCGACTCCCGGCTCGCCGATCAGCACCGGGTTGTTCTTGGTGCGGCGCTGAAGCACCTGGATAGTGCGGCGGATCTCATCATCGCGGCCGATCACGGGGTCGAGCTTCCCGGAGCCCGCACGGGCCGTGAGATCGATGGTGTACTTCTCGAGTGCCTGGCGGTTCTCCTCGGCGTTCGGATCGGACACCTTCTCCCCGCCACGCACCTCGTCGATGGCCTTCTCGATGGCGCCGCGGACCATGCCGGCTTCCTTGAAGAGCCGTGCCAGCGCGCGATCCTCGAAGGC
>DATIZW010000226.1:0-6440 GCA_035516875.1 Steroidobacteraceae bacterium | reverse complement strand
GAGCGTTGCGGGGCGACTCACCGCATCGACAGGAATCCAGAAGCTGCAGTTCTGCCGCCCGCTGATGTTGTAGTAAGGCTGATCCTGGTGCCATGGCGTGCGCGCCCGCGTGCCGGGCTCCTTGGTCAGCATGTGATCGTGAAAGAGCCGCGCCGTCGTGCTGCGCATCAGCCGTCCGCCGACCTCGCCGAGCGCGGACTCGAAGATCACGCGACGGTACGCCTCGTTCTCCTGCCAACAACAGAAGTCCTCGACAAAGAAGCCGGGGTCGTCGGGCGTGCTCGCAACCTTGGCACGCGGGCTCGGCCGCGCAAGATTCTCGTCGATGCCTTTCCCGAGGAGCTCGAGCTCGCCCGGGCCGAGCAATCCACGCAAGACCACGGCGCCGTCGGCCTGGAATGCCTCGATGAGCGTCTCGTCGACGCGAAATCGTCGCCTGGTTGCGGCCGACTGGCTGGAAGGAACCACTTGATGATTCTCTCTCATCTTTTTGATTTTATTGGCTGGAGTGCGACACTTTTCGTGGTCACTTCTGCAATGATCGGCGGCTCGCCTCGACGAACCGCCGCCGGTCCGCCTCCGAATCGATCTCGCCCCCGAGCTCGAGAATCAGCGCCTCGAGACCCACGCTGTGCAGTGCCGCACGGTTGACGAGGTGACGCGCCACCGGACCGATGTAGCGCGCAAGCTCGGCCTCGAGGCGCTGCAGCGTCTCCGGACTTGCAAGCGCCGCGGCGCCGAGGGCGGCGCGCGGCGCGCTGCCGGGAAGAGTCTCGCCGCCCGTCAACGGCCGTGGCGCAGCGGCAGTCGCCGGGAAGTCGGTGGCGGGCGAGCCGCCCACCAGGAGCGGCTTGAGATAAGCGCACAAGCGCTCGTAGTGACGCTCCATCGGCGGCGGAAAGGCGTCGAGCCAGTGCTGAGTGCTGAGGAAGTACTCGAGGCTGCGCGCGGGCAGCACGTCCTCGACGCGAAACGGCAGCACGGTGACGCCGCGATGCACCGCCCGCTCGACCTCGCGACGCACCTGCGGCGAGCTGTTGGTGCTCGCCGAGAACACCAGCACCATGACGCGCGAAGCGGCGATGGCGTCGACGATCGCCTCGGCCCAGTCGGTGCCGGGGGTGACGTCGCGCGGGGCCACCCAGCACGGCAGTCCCGCGCCCTCGACGTGCGCCACCAGGGCCGCGGCCGTGTCGCGATCGGCCTGTGAGTAGCTGACGAACACCGCGCGCGTCACGGCCGCGCCTCGAGGAGTTTCAGCGCCTTGTCGAGGCTCCGGCGCATGCGGTTGAAGGCGGCTCCGAGCGCGGCGACCTCCGCGCCGCCGCGGGCCGCGAATTCGGGCGCACTTGCATCGCCCACACTGACCCGGTCGGCAATCTGCGCCATGCGCCGCACCGGCTGCACCACGAGCAGGTACAGCACGAGGTTCACGACGATCAGCAAGGCGACGAACACTGCGATCAGCGAAGCGAGAAACGCACGGAAGGCGCGGCTCGCCCGCGCCTCGGCGCTCGCGATCGGCACCGAGACGACCTGCGCGCCGACGACGTCGCCGAGCTGCCAGCCGAAGCCGTTGTTGCTGCCGTAGCGTGCAATGACGGTGGGCGGGGCGACCGCGGCGGTGCTGTGACACTCGAGGCACGGCTCTTCGGCGCGGATCGGCTTGGCGAGGTACATCGAGCGTCCCATCGGAGTGTCACGCTCGCCGCTGATCTCGTGCTCGCCCGCCTTGTCGCGGAAGCGCTGAATGATGTCGGCCTGCCAGTCGGTGGCGCGATCACGCAGATTGGTCGGGTTGAGCGTCGCCTCCTGGTAGGCGTAGTCGGGACGGTTGGCGTGCAGGCGCAGAAAATGCTCGGTGGCGGCGTACGCCGGCACGCTTTGCGGCAGGAACTGCGACTGCATCTGCGCGTGCAGCAGCGGCGCGATCTCGCTCGCGGTGTAGTCGCGCGCCGCGAGCGCGCTGTCCATCATGAGCTCCGCCTCCGCACGGATCTCGTGCTCGGCATTGCGCTCGAGCAGCGCGCGGCAAGCGAGGCCGGTGAGCGTCGCGCCGAGGGCGAACACCACGATCAATGCGAGATTGACTCGAAGCAGCAGGCTCATCCGACCCCCGCCGGCAAAACCATTTGCGGCCCTGCGAGGCAGCTGCCGGCGCACGGGTGTGGCCATTGTGGCCGAGGCACCGCCGCCCGCACAATGCCGCCGTCAGCGTGCTGAAGTGGCATCGTGGATTCATCCAACAGCGCAGCGCTCGCGAATTCACCCTTCATGGTCGGGGTATCGGGTCACCGCGATCTCGACCCGGCCGATCTGCCGCGCCTGCGCGAGGCGGTGACGGGCTTCGTGCGGCAACTGAAGGAGCACCTGCCCGACACCGACCTGCGGATGATCGTCGGCATGGCCGAGGGAGCGGATCTGCTGGTCGCGGAGACCGCACTCGCGCTCGGCGTCGGCGTCGAGGCAGTGCTGCCGATGCCGCTCGCGCAGTACGCCGCTGACTTCGATCCGGGAACCCTCGGCTGCCTGAAGGAGCTGCTGCGTCACCCGAACGTGCGCTGCGTCGAGCTGTTGGCGCCTGCGGGGATCCCGGCGGCGACGGCGCCCCATTCGCCGGCGCAGCGCGATGCCATGTACGCAAATCTCACCGACACCCTCATCCGCCGCAGCAGCCTGCTGCTCGCGCTGTGGGACGGGCGGGTGTCGCGCCTGCCCGGCGGCACCGCCGACACGGTGCTGCGTTATCTCGGCATCCGCACCACCGAGCACCTCGATTCGGGGACGCTCGAGTTCGTCGATGCCACCGCCGACACGGACGCCGATGAGCGCCTGGTCTACTGGACACCGACCCCGCGCGCGAGCGGCGGCCCCGCGGAGCTGCGGCCGCCGTGCTTCCTCACGGGTCACGGTGACAGCGTGCTGCAGGTGCTGCACAGCATGCCTGCCCCTCTCAAGCACCAGCTCGCCGAGCTCAACAGCTACAACCGCGAATACCGGCAGCTGTGCGAGGCGGGGCGCCTCGCACCGCCCAACTCCCTGCTGCGCGACCTGCCGGTGGCGCTCGCGGCGGACGATGTGCACATGCTGGCCGACATCGACGCGCAGTACGGCAAGGCGGATGCACTGGCCGTCTACTACCAACGCCACTCGGATCGGCTGTTCCACCTCTTCGGGCTGATGGCGTTCACCATGGGCCTCGCCTACCTGATCTACGAGAAGCTCACCGAGTCGCGGGTCGTGCTGATCGCCTACGCGCTCATTCTGCTGACGAGCCTCGGCGTGTACTACGTGCTGCAGGGCAAGCGCTGGTTCGGCAAGCACCTGGCGTACCGCGCGCTCGCGGAGACCCTGCGCGCCAGGTTCTATCTGCGGCTCGCCGGCGCCGACGAGAGCGTCGATGCGGCCGAGGTGCTCGCGCTCTCCGGCATCGACAAGTTCCACGGCTTCGGCTCGATCGGTGTCGTGATGAAAGGCATCGAGCCGCAGGACGTGGCGGCGGGTCCGGTGTGCCGCCTCGATGCCGGCGACGCGGGCGGCGTCGGCCAGGCGTGGATCGACAATCAGTTCGCCTACTTCACCCACAAGGTGGCCAGCCTCGAGCGGGCGAGCCGCCGGGTGAAGCGGCTGCGCCAGGGGCTGTTCTTCGCCATCCTGATCGTGATCTCGGTGCTCTTCCTCTTCGGCGACGCTTTGCATCACGTCGATATGGGCCTCGGCATCCCGGTGCGCAACATGCTGACGTTCTCCATGGGGCTGCTCGCAGTGCTGCTCGGGGTGTGGGAGCTGCACCAGGACAAAATGGCGACGCGCGAGCTGCTCTGGCAGTACCGCAATCAGCTCAGTCACTTCGCGCGCGCCAAGGCACAGCTGGCACGCATCATGACGCCCGGGCGGCGCAGCCAGGTGCTGGCGGAGCTCGGCAAGGATTCGCTGATGGAGAGCTATCTGTGGGCGATACACCGCTATCACCGCGAGCACGAGCCGCCGGCCGCGGGCGGCGGCTCCTAGCCGCGCTGCGGCGCTAGAATCGGCGCATGAGCGAGTCAGCACCCGCACCTTCCCGCCGCCGCGACCGTGGGCGGCCGCCACGCTCGACCGGCCCTGCGCTCACGCCGCTGCCGCGGCTCACCAATCGCTGGGCGCCGCTCGAGATCCTCAGCGGCGAGCAGCTCGAGCGCATCCTCGCGGCGGCGTTCCGCATCCTCGAGGAGGCCGGGCTCGAGATCCGCAGCGCGGCCGCGCGCGCCGTCTACCAGCGCGCCGGTGCGCTGGTCGATGAGGCCACACAGCTGGTGCGCCTCGGACGCGATCTCGTCGAAGCACAGCTCGCACACGCCCCCGAGCGCTTCGTACTGCACGCACGCAATCCCGCCCGCCATCTGCACGTCGGTGACCACGTGATCAACTTCGGGCCCGTCACCGGCGCCCCGAACATCCGCGATAGAGAGCACGGCCGCCGCTACGGTGACCTCGAAGGCTTTCGCAACATCGTCAGGCTCACCCAGGGCCTCGGCGTGCTGCACTGGCAAGGCGGCATCGTCGTCGAGCCGGTCGACGTGCCGGTCTCGATCCGCCATCTGCTCACCTACCAGGCGCACATCGAGTGCGCCGACACCGTATGGGCTGCGCGCGGCATCGGCGGCGTGCAGGCCGCAGATGCCATCGCCATGTCCGCGATCGAGCACGGCTGCAGTATCGACGATCTCGCCGCGCGCCCGACGTTGATGACGGTCACCAATGTCAACTCGCCGCGCCGCGTGGATGAGGAGATCCTCGACAACATCATCACCATGGCGCGTCACGGCCAGTGCGTGGTGATCACGCCCTTTACGCTCATGGGCGCGATGGCGCCGGTGACGCTCGCCGGCGCTCTGGTCCAGCAGACCGCCGAGGCGCTGGCGGTAGTGACGCTCTGTCAGCTGGTGCGCCGCGGCACGCCCTGCGTGATGGGCGGCTTCACCTCGAACGTCGACATGCGCACCGGCTCGCCGGCCTTCGGCACGCCCGAGTACGTCCATGCGGTGATCGCCAGTGCCCAGCTCGGCCGGCGCCTGAAGCTCCCGGTGCGCAGCAGCGCGGTCAACGCCTCACCGGCGGTGGATGCGCAGTCGACTTACGAGACGGCTTTCTCGCTGCAGGCAGCGATCCTCAGTCACAGCCACCTCATCAACCACGCGGCCGGGTGGCTCGAGGGGGGCCTGTCCGCGTCGCTGGAGAAGATCGTGGTCGACGCGGAGCTGTTGCGCAACTGGGCCGAGATCCTCAAGCCCGTGGACTTCAGCGACGATGACCTCGCCGTGGAGGCCATCAAGGACATCGCCGCCGGCGGCCATTTCTTCGGCGCCCCTCACACGCTCGCCCGCTACCAGGCGGCGTTCTACCGGCCTCTGCTCTCGGACTGGTCGAATTTCGAGAGCTGGACCGAGGCCGGGGCGCACGACGCTACCGAGCGCGCCACGGTGATCTGGAAGAAAGTGCTCGCCGAGTTCGTGCCGCCACCGCTCGATCCGGCGGTGAAGGAGGCGATCGCCGATTACGTCGCGCGACGTACCCGTGAGCTCGGCAGTGCCGATTGAGGGCGGCTGCCTCGCCCGTCAGCCTCCGCGGTGAGCGCATGAGCGAGTGGATCATGAACGCCCGCATGTACGCCGTGACGCCGGAGGTCGAGACGCTCTGGCGCACGCTACTCGGGCACATCACACGCGATGCCGGTGTCGAGCTCACCTATCTACCCTACCCCGCGCCGCAGCCGCTCGAGGACCTCTGGGGCCGGGGCGATCTCGGGGCGGTCCTCATGTGCGGCTATCCGATCGCGCTGCAGCTCGCGCCTGTCATCCCGATCGCGGCGCCCATTCCCAGAGCATCATGGGCGCTCGGACGCGCCGTTTACCGCACCGACCTCATCGTGCGGCAGGATTCCCCCTATCGGACCCTGGAAGATACTTTTGGCGGCCGGGCGGGTTGGACCGTCGAGCACTCGCATTCGGGTTTCAACGCCTGGCGCCATCACCTGCTCGCCTACCGCACGCCTGAGCGTCCGGCCCTCTACCGCGAAATGGTCGGCCACCTCGTGACGGCACGCTGCGTGCTCGACAGCGTCCGCGAAGGACGCATCGATGTCGGCCCGCTCGATGCGTACTGGCACTCGCTGATCGCTCGTCACGCGCCTCGACTCACGGTCGGCGTGCGTGTGCTCGCCTCGACCGAGACGGCGCCGATGCCGTCCTTCGTGGCCACCGCCGGCGCGCCGGCGCACATGGTTGCGCAACTGCGCAGCGCATTCGTAGCTGCCAATCGCCAGAGCTGGTTCGCCCCGCTGGCGGAGCCGCTGCTGCTCGAGGGGTTTGCGCAGGTCAGCGCGGAGACCTTCACGCCGCTGCTGCAATGGGACGTCGCCGCCAGGGTGGCTGGCTTCGAACGGCCGGCCTGAAGCTTAC
>DATIZW010000225.1:0-6598 GCA_035516875.1 Steroidobacteraceae bacterium | reverse complement strand
GGCGATCATCGGCGGGGTGCTCGCCATCGTCGCGGTGCTCGCCGCGGGGCGTTGGCTGCTGCGCCCGTTGTTTCACGAGATCGCGCACAGCCGCCTGCGCGAGCTCTTCACCCTCGCGGTGCTGCTGGTGGTGCTGTCCTCGGCCTGGGTGTCGTACCTCGCCGGCCTGTCGCTCGCGCTCGGCGCCTTCCTCGCCGGCATGATGCTCGCCGAGACCGAATACCGCCATGCGATCGAGTCGGCCATCCGCCCGTTCCGCGACATCCTGCTCGGGCTGTTCTTCATCTCCGTCGGCATGTTGCTCGATCTGCATCTGCTCGGCCGCATCAACGTGCTCGGCATCGTGCTCGCCATGTTGCTGACGCTGATCGTGCTCAAGGCGGTGATTGCGGCCGTGGTGACCCGGCCCTTCACCAACTCGCGTTTCAAGGCGCTGCGCACCGGCATCGTGATCGCGATCGGCGGCGAATTCGGCGTCGCGCTGTGCACCATACTGCTGCAGACAGGACTCGTGCCCGCGAGCCGCGGCCAGCCGCTGCTGGTTGCCATCGTCCTGTCGATGGTGCTGAGCCCGCTGATCCTCAACAACAACAAGCGCGTGGCGCGCTTCCTGCTCCACGAGCGTGCGCCGGCGATGACCGCCAGCCAGCGCGAGGAGTCGGCCACCAAGGAGATCGCCGCGCGCGAGCACGTCATTCTCTGCGGCTTCGGCCGCGTCGGCCAGAACGTGGCGCGGGTGCTCGAATCGCAGGGATTCGAGTACATCGCGCTCGATCTCGACCCGGCGCGCATTCGCGCCGCACGCCAGGCCGGCGACCCGGTGATCTATGGCGAGTCGGCGGACGAGGAGATGCTCACGCGCGCCGGTCTCGTCACGGCGAGCGCGGTGGTGATCAGCTTCTCCGACCCGGCGACCTCGATCGGCATTCTGCACAGCGTGCGGCGCATGCGTCCGGAGCTGCCGGTGCTGGTGCGCACCCAGGACGACGCGCGGCTCAAGGATCTCAAGGCTGCCGGCGCCACCGACGTCGTCCCCGAGACTTTCGAGGCGAGTCTCATGCTGGTGTCGCACGTGCTGATGTTGCTGCACGTACCGGTATCGCGCGTGGTGCGCACCCTCGGTGAGATCCGCAACAGCCGCTACGCGGTGCTGCGCAACATCGTACGCCAGGGCGACGCCCCGCAGGTCGATGCGAACGAGCCCCGCGAGGAGATCAAGTCAGTGGTCGTGCCCCCCGGGGCCTGGGCGGTGGGACGCTCGCTGAGTGAGATCCGCGGACGCGGGGTGGAGGCGACCTTCACCGGTGTGCGGCGCCGCGGAATCCTCGGCCGCGAGCCAGGCCCCGAGACGGTGCTGCGCGACGGCGACATCGTCGTGATGTACGGCGCACCCGAGGAGCTCGAGCGCGCCGAATCGGTGCTGCTGGCCGGGTAAAGCGCGCGCGGGGTAAGCCCGCTAGAATGCGCACCCCCCGCCGACCCCGCAGGACACCCCATGCACAAGAGCCGCCTCGCCGGATTCATCATCGACTGCCAGACCAACGACCTCGAGGCCGCCACGCGCTTCTGGAGCGCGGCGCTCGGACTGCCGGTGCGGGCCGCCGCCGAGCCCGATCCGCTCTATCGCATCCTCGACACCGCAGCCGACGAGGTGCACCTCGAGGTGCAGCAGGTCACCCACCCGAGCCGCGTGCACCTCGATATCGAGGCTGACGATCTCGAGGCCGAGGTGCGCCGGCTCGAGAAGCTCGGGGCACGCCGCGTCGGCGCGGTCAAGTCCTGGTACGTGATGGAGGCGCCCACCGGGCAGCGCTTCTGTGTCGTGCGGGTGCAGCGCGCCGACTTCAACGCCAAGGCGCACCTCTGGAACGACTGAGGTGAATCGCGCCGACATCCATTTTCCGCCCAAACACGAGCCGCTGCGCGACGACGTGCACGCGCTCGGGGCGCTGGTGGGCGAGATCCTGCGCGAACAGGGCGGGCAGCAGCTGTTCGACCTGGTCGAGCTCGATCGCGTCGCCGCCATCGGTGCCCGCGGCGGATCAGATGCGGCGCGCACCGAGCTGGCGGCGTGCGTCCGCGATCGTCCGCCGGCGCTGGCCCGGGACCTGGTACGCGCCTTCTCGGCCTGGTTCCAGGCCGTCAACCTCGCCGAGCAGGTGCACCGCATCCGCCGGCGACGCGAGTACTTCGTCAAGGACAGTCAGCGGCCGCAACCCGGCGGCGTGGAGGACGCGTTTGCAGCGCTCAAGGCGCGCGGCCTGAGCATCGCCGAGGTGCTCGAGCTCGTCGGCAATCTGCGCATCGAGCCGGTATTCGCGCCGCACTCGATCGAGGCGAGTCGCCGCACGCTGCTGCGCAAGCAGCAGCGCATCGCGCAGCGGCTACTCGAGCGGCTCGACCCGAGCCTCACGCCGAACGAATCCCGCAGCGTCTGGAACAACATCCGCATGGAGCTCACCGCCGCCTGGCAGACCGAGGAGTTACCGCGCGAGCGGCTCACCGTGTCCGACGAGCGCGAGCAGATTCTGTTCTACCTGGTGGAGATCCTCTACCGCGTGGTGCCGGCCTTCTACGAAGAAGTCGGCCAGGCGCTCGAGAAGGTGTACGGCCTTGCTGCCGGCACGACGCGCATCCCCTCGATCCTGCACTTCGGCTCGTGGGCCGGCGGCGACATGGACGGCAACCCCGATGTGCACGCCAAGACCATCCGCGAGACGCTGGCGCGCCACCACCAGGTGATCGTCAACCGCTATTTCGCCGAGTGCCAGGAGCTGGCGCAGCGGCTGTCGCAGAGCGCGAGCCGCGTGTCCGCGTCCGCCGAGCTCACCAAGCGCCTCGAGGAGTACATGCGGCTCCTGCCCGGCGCGCGCGCCATCACGCCGGCACGGCATGACCGCATGCCCTACCGCGTGTTCCTCGCGCAGGTCGGCGAGCGGTTGCGCTGCGTGTACGAGGGTCGTGCCAGCGCCTACGAGAACGCCCGCCAGTTCCGCGACGACATCGCGCTCATCGCGACGAGCCTCAAGGCCCACAAGGGAGTCAACGCCGGACTGTTCTACGTCGAGCGGCTGCTGCGCCGCATCGACGCCTTCGGCTTTCACCTGGCGACGCTCGACGTGCGCCAGCACGCGAGCGTGCTGCACCAGGTCATTGCACAGGGCTTCGACGATGCGCAGTGGCTCAGCCGCGCCAGCCGCGAGCGCCGCGATCTGCTCGCCGCGGCGCTCGAGAAGGACCGCGGCCCGGTGGTCGAGCTCGATGCGCTCGGCCGGCGCACCCTCGCGGTGTTCGATGCCATCGTGCAGGGCCGCTATCGCTACGGGCCCGAGGCGATCGGCTATTTCATCGTGAGCGGCGCGAGCGGCGCCGACGACGTGCTGGCGGCGCTGCTGCTGGCGCGCTGGGCGGCCGCCTACGACAAGAGCACCGGCGAGGTGGCGCTCGACATCGCGCCGCAGTTCGAGAGTGCCGCTGCGCTCGGCGGCTGCGGTGAGGCGATGCGCGAGCTGCTCGCCGACCCGCTCTACCGCAGGCATCTCGAGGCGCATGGGCGCCGCCAGTGCGTGCTGATCGGCTATTCCGACAGCAACAAG
Source organism: Steroidobacteraceae bacterium (assembly GCA_035516875.1). Classification (GTDB taxonomy): domain Bacteria; phylum Pseudomonadota; class Gammaproteobacteria; order Steroidobacterales; family Steroidobacteraceae; genus 13-2-20CM-66-19. Next base: position 3,002 of record DATIZW010000225.1, on the reverse strand, counting down.
GAGACCGGCCCGTGCGCCTCACGGGTCACGATCCACCAGGCGCAGCACGATCTCGCGCGCGTGCTCGGCGGCGCCGGCGAGCGGCATGTCCTGTTTCATGCCCGCGGGGCGAGCGTCGCACGCGGTGGCGGACGGATCGAATCGATCCTGCGCGCCGCGCCCGCCGGCGCGGTCGATGGCGTGCTGCGCATCCGCGAGCAGGGCGCGACCATCAGGCAGGGCTACGGCCTGCGTCCCATCGCCATGCGTACCCTCGAGCGCGCCTTCAATGCGCTCAGCCTCACCACCGCCGCCGCGCGCCGCGGCGAGCTGCCGCCCGATGCGCCGGAGTGGCTGGAGCTCACCACGCTCCTGGCGCAGGAGAGCCGTACGGCCTACCGCGCACTGGTGTACGAGGAACCGCAGTTCTACGAGTTCTTTCAGGCGGTAACGCCGATCGACGTGATCGAGCGCATGCAGATCGGCGCGCGCTCCGTGCACCGCACGGCGGGGGCGGGCGTCGCGGGCCTGCTGCCGGTGCCCTGGGTGTTCGCCTGGGCGCAGACCCGCTACATGATCCCCGGTTGGTACGGCGCCGGCAGCGGACTGGCGGCGGTGGTAGCGAGATTCGGCCTGCCGCGGCTGCGCGCGCTGAACGGCGGCTGGTTCTTCCTGCGCAACCTCATCGACGACGTGGAAACCATGCTGGCGCGCACCGATCTCGACATCGCACACGCCTACGATGCGCTCGCGCCCGCGGAGCTGCACGGCTACGGCGAGCGCATCCGCGCCGAGTACCGCCTGACGCGCGCACAGGTGCTCGCCATCAAGGACAGCCGCGAGCTGCTCGATTCCGACCCGACGTTGCAGCGCTCCATCGCGCTGCGCAATCCCTACGTCGACCCGATGAACCTCATGCAGGTGGATCTGTTGCAGCGCTGGCGCGCCGGCGGGCGCATCGATCGCGACCTCTTCGAGGCGCTGCTCACGAGCGTGGGCGGCATCGCCCAGGGCCTGCAGAGCCCGGGTTGAGCACCGCGCGGGCCGAACCGTCGCCATGACCGACGCCATCACGATACGCCCGGCGACGCGCCACGACCTCCCCGAGGTGCTCAGCTTCATTCGCGAGCTCGCCACTTACGAGCGGCTCGCGGAGCAGGTGCAGGCGACCGAGGCGGATCTCGCCGCAGCGCTCTTCGGCCCGCGCCCGTACGCGGAGGTGGTGCTCGCCTGCCTCGCCGGCACACCGGTAGGTTTCGCCCTCTTCTTCCACAATTTCTCGACCGTTACCGGTAAGCCCGGCATCTATCTCGAGGACCTCTTCGTGCGTCCCGAGGCGCGCGGGCGCGGTGCAGGCAAGCGGCTCCTCTCGTGGCTCGCCCGCACGACGCTCGAGCGCGGCTGCGCGCGGCTCGACTGGGCAGTACTCGACTGGAACGCTCCCTCGATTGGCTTTTACCGCAGTCTCGGCGCCGCGCGGCTCGATGAGTGGACCACCATGCGCGTCACCGGCGCGGCCCTCGAGCGTCTCGCGCACAGCTGACTGGCGCTGCCGGTGACCTGAGTGGCGAATCCCAGGGCCCTGCCGTGTGACGAGGCGGCGATCCGCGCCAGCGCCACCGTCCCGGCGTGCGCCGCGCACAAGACCTGGGTGCTCGCGGCGGCGGTGCTGGGATCGACGCTCGCGTTCGTCGACGAGTCGGTGGTGAACGTGGCGTTGCCGAAGATGGAGAGCGACCTCGGTGCCACCCTCGCCGCCATGCAATGGGTGATCAACGCCTACATGCTGTGCATGTCGGCGCTGTTGCTGGTCGGCGGTGCCACCGCGGATCAGTTCGGCCGCCGGCGGATCTTCCTCATCGGCGTCGTGGTGTTTGCCGCGGCCTCGCTCGGCTGCGGCCTCGCGGCGAACGTTGGGGTGCTGATCGCCGCGCGCACCGTGCAGGGCGCGGGAGCGGCGCTGCTCGTACCCTGCGCGCTGGCGCTCATCGGCGCGGCGTTCGATGAGCGCGAGCGCGGCGCGGCCATCGGCATCTGGTCGGGAGCCTCGGCCATCGCCGCCGGAGTGGCGCCGCTTCTCGGCGGTGTCCTGGTGGATCACTGGTCGTGGCGCGTGATCTTTCTCATCAACCCGGTGCTCGCGATCCCGACGCTGTGGATCACTCTGCGTCACGTCCCGGAGAGCCGCGACCCGCTCGCCGGCAGCGCCATCGATTGGCGTGGCGCGCTGCTGGCTTTCACCGGGCTCGGCAGCGTGGTGTATGGACTGATCGCCTCCTCCGCCCGCGGCCCATCGGACCCGAAGGTGGTCACTGCGCTGCCCCTCGGCGTGCTGCTGCTCGTTGCTTTCGTGCTCGCCGAACGTGGCAGCCGCTTACCAATGATGCCGCTCGAGCTGTTCCGCTCACGCGTCTTCAGCGGCATCAACGTGCTCACGCTGCTGCTCTACGGGGCGCTCGGGGGCGCGTTCTTTTTTCTGCCGTTCCTCCTCATCCAGGCGCGCGGCGACTCGACGACCGCCGCCGGGGCCGCTTACCTGCCGTTCACACTGGTGCTCGGAGTGCTGTCGCGCTGGTCCGGGCAGCTGATGGATCGATTTGGTGCGCGCGGCCCGCTCAGCGTCGGCCCGATCGTCGCGGCACTCGGCTTCGTGCTGCTCGCGCTCGGCGGCGGCCGTTACGGCTTCACCCTGCTGGCGATGACCGTGCTCGGTTTCGGCATGGCCGTCACGGTCGCACCCCTCACCGCGACCGTGCTCAACGCCGTACCCGCGCATCGCACCGGTGTCGCCTCCGGCATCAACAATGCGGTCGCCGCGGTCGGGAGCCTGCTGCTGATCGCAGCGCTCGGCAGCGTGGCCCTCGCGGTCTTCAACCACTCGCTCGATCGAGAGCTGCGCGCGGTCGATGCCCCCGCGGGCGTCGCGCAGGCGGTACACGCGGCCCGCAACGGCTTCGTCATCCCGGCGATGCCTGCGAGCCTTGCGCCGGCGGAGCGCGAGCGTGCCCGCACGATTATCGAGG
>DATIZW010000224.1:0-7356 GCA_035516875.1 Steroidobacteraceae bacterium | reverse complement strand
ATGCGCGCCATGAGCATGTTGAAACCCGTCGCTTTCATGCGGCCTCTCGCCTCTCCGGCGGCCCATGAGTGGACGGGTACAGACTGAGTCAGTTGCGCGTCACTCCAGTTACGGGAGAATGAAAGTTTTGTTTCTCCAATGAGTTAGACGCGTTTTTGTGTGCAGTACGTCACATAATTATTGCATCGCGGCCTTGTCCCTGTCGTCGTCCTGCACGCAGCTCGCGCATTTCCCGCCGGTCCGCTTTCAGCGGGTCCGCTTCGTCCGATCTTCGGCAAGCCTCGGGCACTCATGGCCTGGCCGGGCATCCGGGATGTGCTCCGGCGACAGACGTGACAGGACCGCGCTGACGAAGCGCGCAGCGGCGGCCGCCTCGTAGGCGAAATACAGCGACGGCTCGGTGAGCTCGAGCTCCAGGACGCAGGGTCGCCCGGCGGCATCGCGGACGAGATCGATGCGTCCGTAGAGCAGCGCGCCGAAGGGAAGGTGCGCCATCACCCGTTCGGCGACGGCGAGCTCATCGGCTCCCGGGACTCGGCGGCTGATGTCCTCGGACGCGAACAGCCCCGCGGTCGCAGCTGCGCCCGCGGGCAGCAGCGGGCCTTTGCGGATCGCATGACTGAAGCGGCCGTCGATGAACATGAGCGCGCTCTCGCCGTGCAGATCGACCTCCGCGAGGTAGGGCTGCAGCATGACACTGCGGCCGGCAGCGAGGAGCGATTGCATGTGCGCGAGCGTTTCGGCGGTGGCGGCGCGGTCGTGACGGCGTGCGCCACGCGCCCCCGCGCCGATGGCAGGCTTCACCACCAGCTCGCGCGCGTCGTGCCGCGCGAGGAAGTCAGCGAGCACCTGCGGCGCCTGGTCCGCGGACTCGGCGTAGCTCGTCGCCACCACCGGCAGCCCACCGCGCGCGAGGTCGCGCAGGTAATGCTTGTCGGAATTCCAGCGCACCACCTGGACCGGGTTGAAGAGCGCGGTGCGCGCTGCCGTATGCTCCACCCAGGCGAGAAACTCGCTGCGCCGCTCGGCGTAGTCCCACGCCGAGCGCAGCAGCGCGATATCGAAGCGCGCCCAGTCGACCGCCGGGTCGTCCCAGTCGACGATCTCGGCGCGCACCGCCGCGGCGGCGAACGCCGCGAGCAGCGGTGGCATGTCCTCGTCGAGCCCGCGCGCCGCGCGCGCGCTCACCAGCGCCACGGTAGTGGTCACTCGCGGATTCCCGTGCCCCGGTTGAGCAGTACCACGGCGCTGGTGAACAGCGCCAGCGCCGCGGCCGCCATCAGCGCGAATGCCACCCCGAGATGCACGTCGGACACACCGAGAAAGCCGAAGCGAAAGGCGTTCACCATGTAGAGAATCGGGTTGGCATACGAGAGGCTGCGCGCCCAGTCGGGCAGCAGGCTGATCGAGTAGAACACCCCGCCGAAGTAAGTGAGCGGCGTCAGCACGAAGGACGGGATCCAGTTCACCTGATCGAAGTTCTTGGCGAACAATGCGTTGAGGAAGCCGCCGAGAGCGAAGGTGAGCGAGGTCAACAGCAACGCCGCCAGCAGCACCAGCAGGTGGCGCACGTGCAGGTGCGTGAAGATCAGCGAGACGGCGGTGACGCTCGCCCCGACCAGCACGCCGCGCACCATCCCGCCCGTGGCGTAGCCGGCGACGATTACCCAGTTGGGGAGCGGCGAGACCAGCAGCTCCTCGACGTGCTTGCCGAACTTGGCACCGAAGAAGGAGGACACCACGTTGCCGTAGGAGTTGGTGATCACCGACATCATGATGAGGCCGGGGGCGATGTACTGCTTGTAGTCGAAGCCGCCCATCGAGCCGACGCGCCGCCCGATGAGGCTGCCGAAGATGGCGAAGTACAGCACCGCGGTCACCGCCGAGGGCACGATGGTCTGCCCCCAGATGCGGATGATGCGCCCGTACTCGCGAATGACGATGGTCTTGAAGCCGATCCAGCGCACCACACTGAGCGGGATCGGCGGCGGTGCGGCGGCCTCGAGTGCCAGGTTCATTGCGGCGCCCCCTCGCGGACGCGCGCTGCAGCCGCGCGCGGCGCTGCGCCGTTGGCGAGCAGCTCCTCGCCGGGAGCGCCGCGGCCCTCGACCAGCTGCATGAAGATCTCCTCCAGGCGGTTCACCTTGTTGCGCATGCTGAGCACTTCGATACCGAGCGCCGAGAGCCGCGCGAAGATGTCATTGAGGTTCCCCTCCTTCGATACCTCGACCTCGAGGGTACGGTCGTCGACCAGGCTCACCACGTAGCCCTCGAGCGGCGGCGGGGCGGCGAGCGCGTCACGCAGGTTGAACACGAAGGTCTCGACGTGCAGCCGCCGCAGCAGGCTGCTCATGCGATCGCGCTCGACGATGCGTCCGCCGTTGATGATGGCGATGTTGCGGCACAGCGTCTCGGCCTCCTCCAGGTAGTGGGTGGTCAGGATGATGGTGGTGCCGCGGGCGTTGATCTCGCGCAGGAAGTCCCACATCGAGCGGCGGATCTCGATGTCGACCCCTGCCGTGGGCTCGTCGAGAATCAGCAGGCGCGGCTCGTGCATGAGCGCCCGCGCGATCATCAGGCGGCGTTTCATGCCGCCGGACAGCCCGCGGGAGATGCCGTTGCGCTTGTCCCAGAGCTGCAGCTGCTTGAGGTATTTCTCGGCGCGCTGGCGCGCCACCGGGCGCGGGATGCCGTAGAAGCCGGCCTGGTTGACGACGATCGTGTACGGCGTCTCGAACATGTTGAAGTTGATTTCCTGCGGCACCACGCCAATGCAGGACTTGGCCGCCTCGAGCTCGCGATCGATGTCGTGGCCGAACACGCGGGCGACGCCTTCGGTCTTGTTGACCAGCGAGGTGATGATGCCGATGAGCGTCGTCTTGCCGGCGCCGTTTGGTCCGAGGAGCGCGAAGAAGTCGCCGCGCTCGACCTCGAGATCGACGCCGCGCAGTGCCTGCACACCGTTGCTGTAGGTCTTGGTGAGTCCGCGTACCGAGAGCGCATTCATGGGAAGCGAGGATCGGGGCTGCCACGCGCGAGTGCAAGTGAGGTCGGCGGCCGGACGCGTGCCGCCACGAGCTCGCGCAGCTCGACCTGCCTCGGGCGGGGTATTGACGGGCAGCGCCCGGCGCGCTGCGCTCAGCTCGCGGTGCGCAGCAGCTCCGCTTCCGCGGCCGCACCGAGCGGCTCGCTCGCCTGCGCGTCCGCGCCCAGCGGCTCGCCGGCCGGCGCGTGGAACGACCAGCCGTCGCGACCGCGCGCCTTGGAGGCATAGAGGGCGACGTCGGCGAGCCGCACGGCATGCTCGTGGCAGTAATCGCCACCTGCATCCACCGTGCTTACGCCGATGCTCACCGTCAGATAGGGGCGCGTGTCGGAGCCGCCGTGGGCGATGCCGAGATTGCTGACGGCCTGCAGCACGCGCTCGGCCGCCGCGGTGGCATCGGCGCGGTCGCCGCCGACCAGGATGGCGATGATTTCCTCACCGCCGTAGCGGGCGACGACGTCGAGCGGACGGCGCGGCGCGGCGTTACGAATGGCGGCGGCCACCTCCTTCAGACATCGGTCGCCCGCCTGATGCCCGTAGCGATCGTTGTAGGCCTTGAAGTGATCGATGTCGATCAGCATCACCGACACCGCCAGCTGCGCGAGCTGCGCGTGCTGCCAGAGACTGCGCGCCTGTTCCTCGAGCGCGGCCCGGTTGAGAAGCCCGGTGAGCCCGTCGTGGGTGGCGACTTCCGCGAGCCGCCGCCGCTCGAGAAACGCCACGCGGTTGGCGTATTCGAGCGCATAGCAGCCGGCGCCACCGATCAAGTTGGCGCACAACAGCACGAACAGTGAATAGGTCGCGACTGGCGCCGCAATCGCCCCGCCGAGCGCCGCCGCCGCATAGGCGGCAATCAGCAGCAGATTGCTACGCAACGCCGCATTGAAGGTGAGGCCAAGCATGAAATAGAAGTAGAAGGCGGCGAGCAGCAGCCGCGCAGCCACCAGCGGCAACTGCGCGGGGGTTGCCTCGACCGCCATGAGCACGGTGCCCAGGCCGAACAGCGGCGCCGCCACCTGGATCGCTGGCTGATACCAGCGCAGGTACAGCCTCGGGGAGGTGAGCAGCATCATGATCAGCACCAGCGGCAGCTGCAGGCCGAAGCGCCAGATGTCAGGACGCGCAAGACGCGGACCGACGAGCAGCCAGTGATCGATGACGGCAAAACCGAGCACCGTGGAGAGCGCCACGATGAGGCTCACGCGGATCCAGCGCCGTGCGGCCGCGCGGTAGCTCAGCAGAAACTGTCGTTCGAGGTCGGGGTCGGCAAGCCGCAGCTGCAGACCGCGGCGTGGCGCAGGCTCGACGGACGACGTGTCTTGTGCATGCGTCGCGCGCAACCGCCGCCCCCCCCAACGCGATTGACTTAGCTAGCGCAATGGATCGCGCTCGTGCTCCTGGCTCACACCCGAAGTCGCCTTCACGCGTGTGCGCCACACCTCGTACGGATCCCAGCCCGTGTGAGTGTAAGCGAGTGTCTCCAGACTCTCAGCCGTCTCGGTGAATTCCTCGTTCGCTGCCGGGGTCACCGGCTGGCCTGCGGCAAGTCCTTCCGCGCCTTTCCTCTTCATCTGACCGCGCTCCTGCTTATTGTCGATTGGCCGTTGTTGGTTCCGTCTGCCTGTCGCCCTTCCGTAGTGCGACGCGGCTCACAGAGTCTATGTCGTCCGGCGGCCAAAAGCTAACACAGTGCGGAACGTCAAAGTGCCTGATTATGTTAAGATAAACGGCAGCTGAACGGCGGCTCAGGAATGTTCCCGACGAACGGCTCAGTCGGCGAAGTAACGCCCCAGATATTCCTCGAACGTTCCCCGATCGGCCGCCTCGATCGCCTGTTGCGCTGCAAGGGATTCGGCCGCCTCCGCCGCGAATTCGCGCAGGCGCTCCTCGTTGGGGGGGTAGAGGTCGAGGAAATAAGCCTTGTGCATCGCGGACATGCGCAGCGCCAGATCGAAGAACGACTCCCCGGCGCTGAGCTCGGCCAGGAGCCGTGCCGACGGTGTCAGGGAGACATCCTCGATCTTGGCCGACTGGGTCGCCAGCGCCTGTGAGTACGGGCGCGCCGCATCACCCTGGTCCAGCAGGTCGCAGATGCCGCTCATCGAGTCGAGCAGCTCGCGCGCCCACTCGCGCAGCGGCTGAGTGCGTCCCTCGCGCCACAGCTCGAGCGAGGGCTCGCGCCCGCGGCGCGCCACGGTGAGATGGTTCTGATCGAGCACCGCCTGCTCGGCGGCGGCGATCGGCGCACTGTCCTTCATCAGGCACAGGGCGAGAAACGCTTCGAGAAAACGCAGCTTGTTCTGGTTGACGCCGACCGGATCGAACGCACTCACGTCGAGCGCGCGCACCTCGACATACTCGACGCCGGCACGGCGCAGTGCCTTGGTGGGCCGCTCACCGGAGCGCGCCACGCGCTTCGGGCGTATGAAGCTGTAGTACTCGTTCTCGATCTGCAGGATGTTCGCATTGAGCTGGCGGTACTCGCCGTTCACCTTGACACCGAGCGCCTCGTACGGCGGATGGGGCGTGGTGATCGCGCGTGTCAGATCGTGCACGTACTCGTCGAGACTGTTCACCGAGACCGATAGTCCCGACTGATTGCGGTTGCGATAACCGACGTCGCTCATGCGCAGGCTGGTGGCGTACGGCTCGAAGGCGGTGCCGGCGCCGAAGTCGCTCAATTCCAGCTCGCGGCCGCGCAGGAACGACTTGCACACCACCGGCGACACGCCGAACAGATACAACACCAGCCAGCCGAAGCGCCGGTAGTTGCGCAGCAGATCGAAGTAGCACGCGGAGACGAACTGCGTCCCGTGCCCGGAGGCCGCCCGTGCGGCCGCCCATGCCTCCCAGAACGGTAGCGGGAAGGAGTAGTTGAAATGCACCCCGGAGATCGCCTGCATCATGCGCCCGTAACGCAGCCCGAGCCCGTTGCGATAGACGGTCTTCATGCGCCCGACGTGTGAGCGGCCGTATTGCGCCAGCGGAATGTCCTCGTCGCGCTCGATGGCGCACGGCATGCTGGTGGCCCACAGCAGTTCATCCCCCAGATGGCGATAGACGAACTGGTGCAGGTCGAGCAGGTACTGCAGCAGCTCCCAGCTCTGCGTGAACGCCGGCGTGACCAGCTCGATCAGTGCCTCGGAGTAATCGGTGGTGATGTGCTCGTTGGTGAGTGCCGAGCCCAGTGCGCGCGGGTGCGGAGTGCGCGCCAGCCGTCCGCTTGGCAGCACGCGCAGCGACTCCTTCTCCACGCCCTTGCGGCCACCCTGCAGGATCTGCGGTGTGCCGCTGTTGGCGAGACTCGAGAGGCGTCGCTCGAAGACGCGGTCGATGCCGGGTCTGCTCATGGATGTTGGCCCTGCCGCGGGCTACCAGCGCCTGCGGCCCGTGAGCACCTCGGTGAGCAGTGTGAAGTCGCCGCGCAGACTGTAGAGCGGGTAGCAGAACGTCGCCGGCGAATTCCCCTCGAAAAACAAGTGGCCGAACCACGCCGGCAGGTAGCCGGCAGCGGGCGCCAGCAGCAGCCACGCCCAGCGCCCGGTGGCGACGGCGGCCGCCACCGCCGCGACCGCGAGCAGCGTACCGGCAACGTGCAGCCGGCGCGAGATGCGGTTGACGTGTTGTTCGAGATAATACGGGTAGAACTCGCGAAAGCTCGCGAAGCGCGACGGCTCCATTCGAGGCATCTTGCCGCTTCGCCGGCCGTTCAGGCAAATGACGCTGCCGTGCTGTGCCATGACACATGCGCCGTGCGGCGCGCGCGGCCCATGGCCTCAGTGCACGGCGCGCAGCACGCTGTAGGCGACGCACAGCACCACGAGCACCAGGGGCGGAGCGCGCAGCGCCACGAGCAACACGAGGCCCGCGGCGGCAACGGCCACGTCTGCGCCGTCGTGCACCGCGCTCACCCACACGGGGTCGTAGAGCGCCGCGGCCAGAATGCCGACCACCGCGGCGTTCACGCCGCTCATCGCCGCGCGCACCGGGCGGTGCGCCGCGAGCCGCCCCCAGAGCGACACGCCGGCCACGGCGAGCAGCAACCCCGGGAGAAAGATGCACACCAGGGCGATGAAGGCACCGCTCACCGAGCCGTGAGTGGCGACGGCGCCCAGATACGCGGCCACGCTGAACAGCGGGCCCGGCATCGCCTGTGCCAGCCCGTAGCCGGCGAGAAAGCGGTCATCCGACAGCCAGCCGTGCGGCACCAGCGACTCGCGCAGCAGCGGTAGCACCACATGACCGCCGCCGAACACCAGCGCGCCGGAGCGGTAGAACACCTCTGCGAGCGCAAGCTCGCCGTGCGGCGA